>CAMORQ010000112.1 GCA_946623915.1 uncultured Coriobacteriaceae bacterium
CCATGGTGTAGCGTACGGCGTCTACCGTGCGCGCGCCAAGGCGGAAATCACCTTTGTTCACCTGCTTGCAGAGAAGGAAGTAGTCTTCGGGCACGTCGATGTCGAACGTTTCGCGCGAAAGAGCGACCGTGCGTCCATGGGCGCGACAGGTTGCCACCGTTTCGGTGAGCACGCGATCCGTGCTGTACTCGATGCCCTCGAACAGCTGCGGAAAGGGCGGGCGTGTGCCGACAAGCCAGTAACCACCGTCGGCAGAAGGCCCGAGCACCACGTCGGAATAGGTAAGAGCGCGTTGCGCTACTTCAATATCGTGCCGCTGTATGTCAGGTAGGTCGGTGCCCATGAGCAAGCACCCCTCGGCACCGTACGAGAACGCCGTATCCATAGCATTGAGCATGCGTTCGCCGAGGCTGCCCCCCTCTTGCGGAACCACCATGAACGAAGCCACAGACGAGCATGCCGACCGCACTTTCTCCAAAAACCTGTCGCGCACGTACGAGCCATCTTGGATGTCACGCCATTCGTCGGAATAGCTGAGCATGACCGGATTGCCCAACGTGGCCAACTTTTCGACCAGGTCGAGCGCCATAGCCTCCTGGAGCAAAGCACACTCTTCGTAGGACAGGACAGGGGAAAGCCGCGTTTTCACTTTACCCGGAACAGGGATACGCGAAAAGACGATGATTGTGCTCTTGGCTTCATCAGGCATGATTGTGTCTTCCTTCTCCGTACATACGGGCAAGTTCTTCTACGGGCACTCCGGCGCGGTAGAGATGGCGCAAGTGGCGCATCTGCACCATGGCGCGCACGTTGCCCACCGATTCGAAACGCCGCGGGGACGTATACACTTTTTCGCGCAGTTGCTTCGGCCGGCAGACCGCCTTCAGGCGGCGCGACAGCTCGTAGTCTTCCATAATCGGAACGGGGGGCACGCCACCCACCTGTTCGTAGAGGGCACGCGTCACATAGACGGTCTGGTCTCCAAAAGGAATCCCCGTCCAACGCACGCGGGCGTTGGCTGCCCACGCCCCAATCTTGCGGTCAAGCGTATTGGTGGTGAACCGCAGCGTCAGACTGCCCCATTGCGCGCCCGACTGAAGCGCCTGGTAGATGGCTCGCATGGACCGCGCGGGCACGACCGAGTCGCCGTGCACGAACACGATCGCGTCGCCCGTGGCGCATTCGGCCCCCAGCCGGCATTGCGCGCCTCGGCCCTTTTCGCTGTGGACGACGTCCAATCCTTCGAGCATTTCCAACGTGCGATCGGTGCTGCCGCCATCGACGAAAATCAACTCGCTCACACAGTCCCATTCCACAGCGGCGTCCAGATACGCAGGAAGCGCTTCTTCTTCGTTGTAGACGGGTGTGACCACGGACAGCTTCATCGGACGACGGCGCTACCTTATTGGATTCGTGTTGCGGTCGAACTTGCGCTTCGCGCGATTCATGAACGCGCGTCCCGAGTCGGGGTTTTCATTCACGCCCAGAATCGCCGAGACCGCATGCGTGCAGTTTTGGTATCCCATGCGCGAGAACTGCCCCAAACACGACGCGCAATACGTGTAGAGCATACCGCCCTGCTCTTCGGCACGGCTGATTATCTTGTTGCTCAGCTTGGTAACCACTTCGGGTCCGCGCGAAGCGAGGTCTGCGCGCAGCCCGCAGCAGCCGACCCGATCGAGCGTGTCGACCTCGGACAGGTCGCAGTGCGCCCGCAAACTGGCTTCCATCTTGCGCAAATCCTTGTCGGGGCACGGAATGAACAAGCCGCCTGCCGCGAAATGGATGGGGCGTTCCAAGTTCAACTCGTCCAAGACGTCGAAGAGGTGAACCACTTCGACGTCTAACCTACCATGCAGGTGGTTGTAGCAACTCGGACAGATGACCACAACACGCTTGCATCCGCGTTTGTCGAGACGTCCTTGCAGATTGCGTTGGATGCGCGCGGCGCTCTTGTGCTCGCCATAGGACTCCACTGGGTCGCCGCAGCAGTCGTAGGCCACGCCAAACCCCGCTTCTCGGCACACCTGCGCCAGCGCATCCATGGTGCGCGGAAACTGCGACGGAAACGCGCATCCAGGAAACAGAATCGTTTCGCACTGTGCGCTCGGATACGATTTAAACGGGTAGTGGGCGTGCTCCCCCACACTTAGCAGCTTTGCGGTGTTCATACGGCACGCTCCTCTTTCATGCAATGTCCGCCTTGCGCTTCAAGAACCAGGCGATACCGAACGACACCACGAACAGAAGCACTGCTACTACGATGAGCACCACTCGGTTTTCTGCGTCCACGATGCCTGCGGCCCCAATGGTGTAGGCCGCCGTTCCCGGAAGGATAAACAGCGCCGAGTATAGGGCATAGGGCGCAAATCGAATGTCGGTGACCCCGTATGCGAAGTTCTGCAGGTTGAAGGGAAAGACCGGGACCAGACGCGTAACCGCCAGCAGAAACACATCCGACTTGTCTGCCCCTTCAAACAGGAACTTGTTGAGGGTCTTGTTCTTTTCAAGCTTAGGCTTAAGGGCATCCTTAAGAAAGTAGCGGCCGGCAATGAACGCGCCGCACGCACCCACCGACATGGACAACCAACACAGCAACGTGCCCACAACCGGCCCGAAAATGGCGCCCGCAGCCAACGCGAACAACACGCCGGGCAGGGCGAGCACCACGCTTCCCACGATGGAAAGCGCGACGTAGACCACACAGGCGAGCACATAGTTTTCGCCAATCATGGCGTCGAGCGTGCGCTGGAGCTGCCCGCTCGCAATCCAATCGGACCAGCCGAAGAAATGGTTGGCTATCACGACAGCTACGACGATTGCCACGAACAGCCACACTTTCGCATTCTTCACCAGGCACCTCCTTTCCTACTGCGCGCCGATTAAGTTAACCACGTCTTTGCGCTTACGGCAAAAGCCGCAGCGGGCGGCAAGGCCATCCGCTGCGGCATCATACAACCCTATAGAAGCATTAAGCCTGTTCGGCGGCATTGCCGCCAACCACAGCTTCGCCTGCCCCTTCGGCAGCAAGAGCACTGTCGTTGGCCTCTTCTTTCATGAGGTCTGCGTTGCGGCTCTTGAAAATGGTGAAGATGATCATTACCAGAATGGCAACCGAGAACGCGATGAGCAAGCCCATAAACAGCGTCCTCGCACCACCGGTCAGCGTACCGCCCACGTACGAGTAAACGATCGTGGCGGGAAGCTGGCCGATACCCGTGGCGATGAAGAACTTCCAGAAGCCCATGCCCGTCAGGCCGGCTGCGTAGCTAACGTAGTCAAACGACATGAACGGCAGCAGACGGCAGATGAGGATCGCATGCGTACCGAACCGCTCGAAGAACTTGTCGACGGTCTTCAGGGCACCGCTCGTCATGAAGTGCGCCACGGCGTCGCGACCAAGAACACGCGCGATGAAGAAGCACAGCGCCGCACCGACCATGGCCGACGACCAGGACAGGATGGCACCTTGCCACCAACCGAACACCACCGCGTTGGAAAGCGTGATGATGAACGCCGGAATGGGGGCGGCCAAGCTCTGCAGCACCATGAGCGCAGCGGACACCGCCGCCGCCTGAGGACCGTAACTGCGCAAGTACTCGACCACAGCTTCAATGTTGCCCGAGGACAGCATGCCGAAGATGTGGCCCATCTGCTCGCGGATGGCTGGCACGCACGAGCACACGATCAGCACGGCCGCCAACACACCGTAGGCGATCCAACGGGCGATGCGGCCCGTGCGGTCGACTTTCGCCTGCTCGGGATCTGGGTTCACCTCGAGCGGCTTCGGGTCCTTGATGGCGCCGTAAACCAAGATGGCAATAAGCACCACGAACGTGACGACCAGCACGGTGTTAATCACGCCGAAGGGCAGTTTCGTCGCGCTGATGCCTTCGCGGATCATCTTGGCGGGAATGATCGCCCAGCCCGCATTGGGGCCGATGTAGACCAAACCCGTAAGGAGCATGGCAGTGAAGCTGACGAACGACCCGCGATGGCCGATGCCGTATTCGCTCTTGCGCATGAAAATGCACAGCAGGATGATGCCGAGGATCAGGACACCCCAGAACACCCAGCCAACGTTGAATGCCATATGCAGCGTCGTATTGCTGAACAGGATGACGCCAGCCATAAGCGCCCAGCACAATGCATTAAAAACAAAGGAAGCGTATTTAGTTACTGTTCTCATGTTCTCCAAACCTTAGGGTAGCTTTACAGGCGGGTGCCTCTGCCGCAAACAGCAGAGGCACCCTTAGGGAGGGGGTTCGTCAAGGCGCTTATCTTAAGCAGCCTTGCGGAACGTCACGATGACATCGGTGCCATCGGCCGGCAGCTTGTCGGCCTTGCCACGGAAGTAGGTGACCTTGTCGGCATCGGTCGTGCCAGAGGGCCATGCAGCGTTGGAGACGATGCCCACAGCGCAGGAGTCGATGCAAAGCACGCAACCGGTGTTCTTTTCGTTAGCGCGGTCGATGTTACCGCCGAAGCGCCAGTCGGCTTCGCGCGTGTCGCCATTGGCTGCTTCGATGCAGTCCCAGATGGGCATTTCGTCCTGGCCGTCCCAGCGGATGGTCACTTCGAGCTTTTCGCCTTCGATGGTAGCGGCGTTTTCGCCACCCTTCTGGTTTTCAAGCGTCAGGTTGTTGCCCGGCTCCCAGCCCAGGTCGATGCAGCCCTGATAGAATTCCTTTTCGTCGCCGTAGCCGGAAATGATCGTCTTCTGGCCGTTGCTGCCGCCTTCGAACACGACCGCATGACGGGTCTCGGCAGCGGATTCGCCCACATAAGCGCCGTCAACGAAGCCGAGGTAGCGAATTTCGCCCTTTTCCTTGTCGACCACGATGGGGTTGTCGACCGTGGGGTCTTCACCGGCGGTTGCCGCATCGTCGGCAGAAGCGGAGGCAGAAGCGGAAGCCGAAGCGGACGTGTCAGCGGAGGCCGAAGCGCTCGTTGCGGCAGTGTCAGCAGCGGAGCTGGTGGCAGCCGAGCTGGAAGAGCCGCTGCCCGACGCGCAGCCAGCCAACACGCCGGCCAGCGCCAGAGTCATTACCAATAGAGATATCTTTTTCATGTTGTCCTCCCTTGGGACTTGTTGCGCGCCTTACTCCCTATTCGGGCGCCACTAGTCGTGCTTACAGCACTATCTGACTACACATGTATACACGCCATGTAGGCAGAACGTGCAGAGCACTGCAGAATTATGGTTGCGTATAGCACAAAGCGCGCCGCGCAAACACGGCACTATGCAGAACAGAAGCATCGACTAGAATGCAGAATGCCGATGCAGGGTCAAATTATAGATATCAAAAGAGAAAACGCAAGAGAAAATTGACGTTACTGCAAGTATTCGTTATTGCAGTTGGGGTATTTCCCTAACACGTAGAACGGAGTGAGGCAAACCACGCAGGCTTAGACGTGCGCACCGGAGCCGAGGGCCAGGACTTTCTATGCACCCTCGAAGGTGAACACCGATGCCGAAAGCTTCTGAATGTAGGGGTCGTCGGACCGGTCGAGCACGTCGCTTGTCGGACCGATTGCAGCTAGCTGTCCCTGCTTCATCACCATCACGCGGTCCGAAACTTTGCGTGCCACCGACAGATCGTGAGTGATGAACAACACCGTGAACCGATGCTCTTCTTTCATGGTGGTCAACAACTGGAGAATCTGGTTTTGTATGGGGACGTCGAGGGCAGATACGATCTCGTCGGCGATAAGCAACCGCGGCCGCACCAGCAAAGCACGTGCAATGGCAAGGCGCTGAAGCTGCCCGCCCGAAAATTCCTTGGGGCGCTTCCCGACGCATTCGGGATCGAGGCCGCACTCGACAAGCACGTTTTCGATGCGACTACGGCGCTCGTCGGATGAAAGGTCGCCAAACCACAGCTTCAACGGTTCTGCGAGCAGGCTTCCAACGCGTCTGCTCGGATCGAGGCAGTCGAACGGGTTCTGATAAACCATCTGGATGGCGCGCCGCATCTTGCGAAATTGTCGCTCGCCCATGTCCTGCACTTCCACCCCGTCAAGCGCGATCGTACCCGACGTCGGGCGCACGAGGTGCATGAGCATGCGCGCAAGCGTCGTCTTTCCGCAGCCGGATTCGCCAAGCAGGCACAGTATTTCGCCTTCGTGCATGTCGAAGCTGATGTCTGCCACCGCGTTGAGCACGATGCCTTTCTTCAGCGCCCCACCCGATTGGACGAAATCCTTGCAAAGTCTGCGCACTTCGAGAATCGGGGCGCCTGCCGGCCTGCTTAGTCCTTCTGCGCCCATCGCTAGCCTTCTTCCTTGCCCATGATCTTCAGGGTCTCGCCGACGATTTGCTTGGTGTAGGGGTGCTGCGCGCGGAAGAACAGGTCGTCCGCTCTGCCCTGCTCGACGATACGACCGTCCTTGAGCACCATCAAGTTGTCGCATATGTGCTGAAGCACGCCCAGGTTGTGGCTGACGTAGAGCAAGGTCGAGTTTCCCATTTCGGCAACGTCTTTAATATAGTCCACCACGCTGCGCTGCGTCACAGAATCAAGCGACGTCGTGGGCTCGTCGGCAATGATGATGCCACCTGCCCGCCTACCAGCGTCCGAACCGTCCCCGTGCTGTGCCGTGCTCCCCTGCGACTCGAGCGCCATGGCGATGGCAATGCGTTGGCGCATACCGCCCGAAAGCT
>CAMORQ010000113.1 GCA_946623915.1 uncultured Coriobacteriaceae bacterium
TTGCAAGGCCTTTACCCTGCGCGGGATTCCCGTAGCACTCGTAGAAGGCGAGCCGTTCAACATCAAGATTACCTATCCAGTTGATTTGCGCATCGCTCATGCGCTGCTCGGTCAGTACGAATAGGCTGGTCATGCCATGTTGAACACCGTCTACCGCCTTGTGGTGCCGCGACGCATCGAGACAGCTATCGTGGACACAGCAATCGCGCCAAACAGTTTGGTTGTTCGCCCAACGCACTTGTCGATCTGTCACGCCGATCAGAGGTACTACCAGGGATTACGTTCACCTGAAGTGCTAGCGCAAAAACTGCCGATGGCCCTTGTCCATGAAGCGCACGGCATCGTCGTGCATGACGGAAGCAACTCGTTTGTCCCCGGACAGCGTGTCGTATTGGTGCCTAACCTGCCTTTCGAAGAAGACGAGGTGATTGCGGAAAACTACCTGCGCTCATCTTTATTCCGATCCAGCTCGGCCGACGGATTCATGCAAGAGCTCGTGGTGACCAGCGCCGAACGCGCGGTTGCACTGCCGGAAGGCATAGACCTCGACGTTGCATCGTTCACCGAGCTGGTAAGCGTGGCTATGCACGCCATTGATCGCTTCGATGCCACCGCGCACAGCCGCCGCGACACGATAGGAGTTTGGGGCAATGGCAACATGGGCTTCATCGTGGCCCTGCTCCTGCGCACCCGCTTCCCCAATGCGGCGATTCACGTGTTTGGCAAAAACGCCGACAGCCTTTCGGAATTCACATTTGCAACCGGAACGCACCTGATCTCCGCCATCCCCAACGGCCTTACCGTGGATCACGTGTTCGAATGTGTCGGGGGTCCTGGGTCTGCCGACGCCATTGAACAAGCTATCGGCATGGTACAGCCAGAAGGAACGTTTGGTCTGCTAGGGGTGTCGGAAAACCCTGTGCCGGTGAACACACGCATGGTTCTAGAAAAGGGACTTCGCCTGATAGGCACCAGTCGCAGCGGTGTCGAAGACTTCAGGCGCACCATCGACCTCTTCCGAGACCGACCCGAAGTACCAATGCGTCTTGCGCGCCTTGTTGGCGGTGTGCACGAAATCCGAGACGGCGGCGACATCGCTGCCGCGTTCGACGCCGACCGCACCCTGCGTTTCGGCAAAACCGTGCTTCATTGGCTGGTATAGCGCGCGAAGGCACCCCCCTCCGTACCGCGCCCCGCGAGCGCATCCCTCCGCCCTGCGAGCGCATCCCCGTCTTGGTAGCGCGCCCCGTCCTGGTCCGACCCCCGCATCGCGCTACCGGGACGCACCTCCCGCATCGCGCCCCGTGAGCATTCCCCCGTCCCGCGAGCATTCCCCCGCCCTGGGGCCGCATCCCTTCGGTTCAAAACCCGCCGTCGCTACGCTGACGAACAATTCATGCTTTTCGTTCACTTCGAAAGCGTTTTGCGCCAAGAATGCAGCGTTGTGCTCGATTAGCACGATGGACCGCAAAACGAGCAGGGCCTGCGACCTGGGATTATGTGCGGCAGGCCTTTCGGGACCCCGAAATCAGCCGGTTTTGAGCCGATTCCAATCGAGCACAACGCTGCATTCTTGGCGCAAAACGCTTTCGAAGTGAACGAATCCCGGAATGTTTTGAACAAACAAGTTCGAGCGCGCTTCTAGTCAGAAATCTAAACGAACGCGTACACTACACGACTGCTCCTCCTGCGCGTCTCCTATCAATGGCACAACGTGACACGCTTAGCACTTACCCTTGCTCTTGCCCGCATGCACGCACATGCCATGAGGCACCGCCACCAGCACACCACCAGAAAACTCGTCATCTACCAGAAATCCACGTATGACCACCAGGGAAAAATGACGGCGTAGAGCTTGCGCTGCTTTTCACGCTGGCGTTCGGTAGGCCGACGGAAACGCAGGCCAAGAGCCTTCGAGATCTGCTCTGCAAGATTGCAAATGTCCCCAGCGTTTCGTACCTGGCCCGTCGTGGCAACGATTACACGATACCCGACATGAGCCAATGCATTCATCCTGCGCGCATCCTCGCTTATTCGCGTTCCGCCAGTATGGTTAAGGTTGCTGTTGTATTCAACAATGAGGTTTTCTTTGCCCCATACCAAATCTCCTTCAAGTCGAGTTTTGTGGGACATGGTCTTCAAGGCTTCAGTCCGCGGAATCTCTTTGTTAAGGGTCGGAAACGGTAACGCATAACCACCGTAGTGCCTCGGCAGGCATAAGCTCAGGAACAACGAGCTTTCCATAGGAGATCTAGACCCCCTCATCACCCATGAAAGCGCCTTGACAACGTCACAGCGACTTGCGTCCGTATAGACTCTGTTTGCCATCGAACGCAGACGCACCGGGGTCGTGACCGGTTCGCGCTCAACAGGCTCCTTCGCATTCTGTCGCGAGAAAAAACTTCCGCACATCTCCAAACCCAAATGAGCGCATGCGGCTAAGCTCCGTCCTTTCGCGAGCTGGAAATAACATAGCTCCGGTGATGCCACATAGACGCTTTCACTCACTTGGTAAAAAACAGCCGATGCACTTTTAAGCTTACACGCATGCGCAACGACATCGGCTCTGAACCGGCGCTGCGCCTTTGCTGGCACCATTACGTGAAGCGGCCCGGATACGCCAAGAAGATTTTGAGCCTCAAATATATCACGTGGCGAACATGATGCGGCTCGAAGGAAGGTTCGTTTGACGGCAACGAGCTCCCTCTGTCGAGGATTAGCTCGATCCCAATAATCGTAAGCGCTTTCGTATCCGACGTAGACATTCATGTGCGCAGGATAGTGCCTTTTGACAATCCCTGCAGAAGTCACCGAACAAGGATGCTAAAAACGTACCCGGAAATGTACCCAGAAACGTCGATTTCGGCACTGAAAGCTCCGCTGTTTGTACCCAGAAAACTCCTAAGATTTGGCAGATTTATCCCCACGCCTCATGAATACTAGCTTTAAGTGAGAATAATATGTTACGTTGCCCGATTTACGCATCCACCAAATCCCCGCAATTGCGTCGGGCCGATTTGGCTACAGTGCCGATATCATCGGTGAACGAGCACACGTTTGTCGTCAGCCATCTTTGCCGCATCAATCATCAGAGTCCGTACCGCGCTGCAAGTAGTCATTTTCTTTGCTACTCCCGCGACCGCTTCATGCGCCCCTACAACAACGACGCACTTTACCCAATCCGATACTGCAATCCCGTCAGCCGCGCGTCAATGCCGGACCGCTGCTCCATAAGTACGAATCAGTCGTGCAGGAGATGGCCCCATCCTCATTGGATCGCAGGCCCCCGTCCAGCACACTAGCGAACCGATTCGTCAATTTCAAAAGCGGTTTGCGCCACGAATGCAGCTTTGTGCTCGATTGAAGCGATTGTACGCAAAGCAGGCAAGCTCTACGACCTGGGGTTATGCGCGAACGACCTTTTGCATCCCCCGAAATTGTCCGGTTTGGGGCCGATTCAATCGAGCACAAAGCTGCATTCGTGGCGCAAACCGCTTTTGAAATCAACGAATCGGGCCTTGAAAGCTCAAATAGATGAAAGGCGCAGTGCTGCAAATGTCAACAAGAGCGAAACCTGGGCTTCGTGCCGGCATTCGCCCCCGCCTTGTATCCTGGAATCACATCGTATCGCATGCGCCTTCACATCGAATCCTCAGGCCACGCCATCCTATGCACGTTGCGAATCTCGCCTTGCTTCGCGTATGGCGAGTGCCACAAGCGTGAGCAACCCCCCGACGCACAGAACAAGTCCGAGGCCCAGGCCGGGTGTGGCATAGCGCAGCTCCACCGTATGATCGCCAGACTCAAGCATCACGCCACACATACCCGTGTTCACACGCAGCACGTCAGTCGCTTCGCCGTCCACGTACGCGCGCCAGCCGGTCGAAAACGGGATAGACAAGCACAGCAGTTTGCGCGAGGAAACGTCGATACGCCCCGTTATGCGGTTAGAGCCCAACTCCACATCGTGCAGACTCTCGGCAGCAAGCTCGTCGGCTAGCTGCGCATGCTCGTCCATCGACAGCGCATACACGCGCACCGATTCGAACGAATACGTGCTGGTCCCCGGCAAGGTAAGCACGACCTTGCTACGTGCAGCATCTAGGTAGCCGAAGAACAGCGCACCGTCATCGTAGCCCGAATACGCTTGTTTGCCAGGCGGCACGAACCGACACCACGCATCATGCCCCGCATCTGCACTCCCACGCACGGTGATGGTCTCCTGCCCGCCCGCAGCGGTATAGCCTGCAAGCTCCACGTAGAGCTCGACGTCCTCCACTGCATCGAACGAAAGCTCCAACTTGCTGGCTTTGCCGCCACCAGGCACATCGACCCCGCCATCGGAACGCAATACAGCACCGCCCTCCACCACCTGCGCACGCATGCTCAGCTCACGCGCCCAAGGGCGCGCATCAAGTTGTTGCAAGCCTGTTGCTGTCCCTTCGACAAGCCCGGCACGCATCAGCGCTTCCTGCTTGTCCACAACGCTTAACCCATCGTAGGTCGAGCGGTCAACAACGCGGTCATAAGTGAACCCAATGGGCAGCGCGTGGGCGTTTTCGCAGAGTACGGCGCCCTCGCCGATTCCGACGGTCTTGGCGAACCCGTACGGGACCTTTTCTTCGACACCCGCCCACCAGCGAACACCCATCAAATCGAGCACACTTGCACGTTGGTCGATTTCCCAATAGTGGTGACCGGAAAGAGCGTATCCCGCCAGCTCCATTTCGCCCGAAAGGAAATCGGAAGTCGCCCACGGCGTAAGAGTGAAATATTCGGTGTCGTAAAAACGACCGTCGATCATGCCGCTGTTCGCCCTCGTCACAGGTGTGGCATGGTAACCGTCGTCGAACGCGAGCGCGCCGGAATCGTAGCGGTAAAGGGAGGGGAAAGCGGCAGACTTATCGCCGTCCGAAGTGCCAGCGGATGCCACGAACCCGCCTCCTGCAGCCACGTTGGCGCCACTATCGAGCTCTGCAAACGGATCTTCAGCCACAAGCGCGCGCGTGTCTTTGAAGCTCAGCATCAGATCCGAGTAGATAAAGCTTAGAGCAATGCCGTTGCCCAGCACAAACACCGCCGTGCCTGCCAGCACAAACGCGCGTAAGCGGGATGCATGCCCGCCGCGGGAAGCCATGCGCACAAGCGCCAACGTCGCGAACAACGCGGCCGCCACAAGCACGCCGCGCACAGCGGAAAGCGCCACTCCGTGCTTGCCGAAGTTGGCCACCGCTTCACCGTTGAACGCAGAAAGCGCGACCGATGCGGCGATGCCGACGACGTAAACCGCGCCAACCACGCCCAACACTGCCAGCTGCCTACCGCTTGCAGACAGCAAACGGGGCAGCAGCCACGCCACCAGTCCGCATGCGAAGAACACCAGACCAAACGAATGACGGTTCGCCACGTAAAAGAAACCATTCATGGCATGGCCCAGCCAGGGAACGAGAATCGAGACGAGCAGCAGCACGCATGCCACCTTCAACACGCGCGCGGCCCTCCCCTCCTGCATGAACAAGAACGCAGCTGCCAGCACACCAAGCTGCGTGACGCCAACATACGTCTGGTTGCCCGCAAAACCCACGGTTGCCAACGTCGGAAGAAGCTCCAGATAATAAAACGCATCGTAGAGTAGCGGAACGAAAGTCCCCGTTTCGGTGCGCGACGAATCCATGACGGCTATCGCGTTGGGGAGCAGTATCGGCGCAGCCAGGCAGGCGGCAACAAGCCCCAGTGCCACAAATTTACCCGCACAGGCAGCAATGCCACCAGCACTTTGTGGCCCGACTCCCATAAACAAACGGCAAACCACATAGCCCACCGCGAAAACGCATACCATGTAGCTGAAGTAGAAGTGCGCCGAAAACATCAGCCACAACGCCACCACGAACAGCAAAGGATTATCGCGATGAAGCACCTTTTCGGCACCCAAGCACACGAGCGGCAGGTAAATGGCCGGATCCACGAAATGCGGATGGCGCAAAATCATGAACACCGCGAATCCGGAAAGCGCGTAGAGCAAAGCCGCAACCAACACAGCCCAACCGCGCACGTCGAAGCGCCGCGCGAACACCGAAAACGCCCAGCCAGCAAGCCAAAGACGCGCCACCGCCAACACGGTGAACGCCAGGCCGGCCTGCTCGCGGGGAAAGGCCAAGCACAGCAGGTCGAGCACATCGCCGATACCGTAGAACGAAAGCGCGGTAATCATATCGCCGCCCAAGCCGATGCGCATGTCCCATGTGCGCAGCTCGAAGGTACCCGCAAGCAGCGAGGATGCTGTCTGGACGAGCCAGTCACGTAGATAAACCAAAGTGGGCAGGTGCTGCGTAGCACCATCGGTGCTCCACACAAACGATAGGCCCCGACCCCACAAAAGAGCGAACGAAGCACCTGCAAACAACGCAAACAAGATGGTGTAGCACGCGTAGTAGCCGCCGCGCGCCTCCAACATGCGGCATGCACGCTCAATGCGCGGTGATTCGGCCCGCGCGCCCTGCGTCATCGTCGATCCTGGCTGCGTGCCCCGCGTCATAGCGCTAACCGACTCCTAGTACAGCTTGCGCCGCGTTCGGCGCGGCTCAGCCTTGGCTTGACGTCGGTAGTGATGTGGCAGGACAGGTTCGAGCAGGCGCAATCGCGCGATAACCACG
>CAMORQ010000114.1 GCA_946623915.1 uncultured Coriobacteriaceae bacterium
ACCATTCCCGCGACGAACTCCTGCTGATCCTGCGTCAGACCTTTGCGCAAACGGCCATGGACGAAACCTTGTCGCCCTGGTGCAGATACAGCGCGGCGGCCGGTATGGCCATCTACCAGCATGGCGACACGGTGAAAGACGTTTTCCGTCGCGCCGACAAGGCGATGCATCAAAGCAAACTTCTGATGAAAGACAGCTGATCCCTGCCTTGCCCCTTCTTATCGCGCAGGCAACAAAGAGCGACAGAGGCGATATGCCCATCGAGTGACGGGCTAGGACGCTCTTGCTTTATTACATCAAGCGCCACAAGCAGCTCGCGGGTTAACATCAGGGAGCTTTGCCAACCTGGCCGTCATAACCGCAGGCAAGAAAAGCCCTCGGCCGTACGGTAGTAATCGGGCGGAGACAGAATGATAGTCGTACTTGTATAATTTATTTAGTATGGTGTAGTGCAAACCCGCATCGAGAAAGAGCGTCACATGGAGTTCGCCGATCTTACCCCTGAATAGCAGGAGAAAGCCAAGGCCTGCAAATCTACCGAGGAGCTTATCGAGCTCGCCAAAAATGAGGGAGTCGAGCTTTCCGACGAGCAGCTCGAGGACATTTCGGGCGGCGGCAAGTGGCTTGGCAAGTGTAAGTACTATTGTTCGGACAACAATGACCTTCCACTTAATGCTGAATAACCTTCCGGCCAATTAGCACTGCCTGCGACTGCGCGGCTTGACGCCGTGCAAGCTTGGTATGCGCCCGTTTGAGGGCTTTCGCCAGCGTTCGCCCGGCATGTGCCCTTCGAGAAAGACGACGGGAGCGAGGGCAGGTTCGCGCTCTGCATCCTGTTCAACTACGCGAAGGTGAAGTTCACCGCATGCGAGCCCCATCCCGCAAAGTTCTACCTTCTGCTCGATGCCAGGGAAATCGAATAACGGCGTGAAGATCACCCAACACGATGCGGCGTTCTACGCGGGCTGACCCGAGGCATGGGCGGTGTTTGCCAGGCCAAACATGAGAGCACATTGGATAAGGGAGGCCAGTGCAAGAATGCCAACTATAAGGAATGCTGCACGCGTTATCGAATGGCTAAGGACAAACGTCGTCACTGCATACGCAACTAGTACGATGCAGGAAAACCCCAGGCTAAGCTTTTGGGGCGTGTCGAACTCGAAGCGCCTCTTCCACGCTCGCCAAAATGCAACAAGGGAAACGATGCAGATCGCGGCGAGCAAAACGTACTTGAATGTGTCGAGAGAAAGTACGTTGTCGAGTTGCTGGCGGTTGAAGTTAAGCCAGCGGGCCATGCCAAGCTTACGTTCCGCGAAGTACTGGACAACGGGAATGGCGCCCAGCAAAAGGAGGTTGATGCCTTGTGCGATTATGTAGGGTGCTTTACTCATCTTAATAAAGGGTAGTTGTTTCTCTGCTACTGCGGAAGACCGGAAGAGGCATGCGGCCTCTTCCGGTCTTCACAAGGGAGGGGGACTACTTCATCCTAGCGATGGCCTATTCAGCAGCAGCCTTGTCATCGGACAGTTCGCCAACGGTAGTGTGCTTGCAATCGGAGCTTGCCGGATCACCCACCTGTACGGGATTGTCGTCGTACATCTGCCATTCGTACCAGCCACCGTCATAGACTGCAATGTTGTCATGGCCTTCTTGATACATAACCAAGAACGGCGGGCAGGCGCGCCAACCAGTGCCGCAATAGAAAGCAAGCTGGTCGCTATCCACATCGAAGTCGCAGTCGGCCCAAACGGCCTCCAGCTCGTCGAGTTCCTTAACGGTACCATCGCTGTTGGTGAAGTCGGCCACGTCGGCTGCGGTCTGAGCACCCTTGCCCCACACAGCGCCTTCGGGCTCGCCAGCTTTGGGAATGTAGCTATAGCCGCTCGTTTTGCCCAGCCATTCGTCTTCAGCACGGATTGACACCAGCTTGAAGGTTTCATCGCTCTTGAGACGCGTCTTGGCTTCATCCATAGAAACCCAGTACTCGGGATGCGCAGGGACCGCAGTGCCGAAACTGGTTGCAGCTGTTTCGGCGGCAAGCTCGGGCACGGTGTCATAGCCTGCGGCCTTCCAGGAGGAGAGGCCGCCGTTGAGAATCTTCACATCCTCCACGCCAAGCCACAGCATGCCATAGGCAACGCGGCCAACACCAGAAATGTCGTCACCGTACAGGATGACCTTGGTGTCCTTGGTGATGCCATGTTTCAGCATGTTTTCCTCAACCGTTTCGGCAGCAAGCAGGTTGTAGGGTGCTTCCTGGGTGCCTTCGGCGTCTTCGACATCCACGTCGTAGACGCGGATTGCGCCAGGAACGTAACCGTCGGCAGTAGGATCGGCGGCATCGGCATATACCACTTCAGCTATAACGTAGTCCTCATAGCCTTCCTGGGTGCCGTCAATAACACTCTTCACCCAGTCAGGAGTCACGTACACGCGTCGCTGATCGACAGAAGGAGCGCTAACCGGTTCGTTAGCTGTGGCCTCTGACGCAGCTTCGGATGTCGTGCTTTCTCCAGATGCAGCGCTCGTCTCTGCTGTAGATTCTTGACTTGAGGTAGCTGCTTCTGGCGTGCTGCTTGCCGATCCGGCAGAGGTCTGCGTGCCACCCGAAGCGCACGAGGCCAGCAGGACTGCCGTAGTCAAAGTCAGCATTGCTATAAGCAATTTCTTTTTCATGGAACATACTCCTTTACATTTGGATACATTTGTAATCCTGTAACTACGCTATGCTTTATAGCGCTTATTCGCACGGCTATCTACAACATTCACAAATATACTTATCTCGATAATATTATCTATACATAACTAAATCCCCATCTCCATCGCAGCATTGAGAGAATGATGGGTGACGGAGGGACGGCTCGAGGGTGCGGAGGGACCTGCGCCATCCTTTCGACACCACCACCATCCGCCGTGACGCAAGGAGGGTATGATGAATCTGGATGAACTGACCCCAGAGCAGATCGAGAAGGCAAATGCCTGCAAAACGACGCATCAGGGCCCAGCGCAGCGAGCGGCGTTCAACCCAGCGAAGGAATCGCGCTCAACGACATTGCTGGTGAAACTCCCACGGTTTCTGCAAGGGATTGGCAACCGTTCTGTGGAACGTAGTCGAAAGTGAGAGGTGTGATCGTGGACAAAATCAAGTTATTGCAGGGTCGCAATTCAACATATCCTGCCCCCCTCTATTACCCATGGTTGTCCTCTGGCCTGGGCTGGAAGCACAGAGCGACCAACAACAGCGAAAACACCTCACCTGCAAAGACGTAGCGTGTATAACCGTTGACAGGGGAAAGAAACGCCAGCGCCCAGATCAGAAGGATCGGCCAACAGCACCGACCAATCTGCCTTCTGCTGAATAGATAGCAGAACGCGATAAGGGTCAGCCAGAAGTACGCTGCAGGCACAATGGCCCACGATGTCAACGGCGATTCCTCTACGCGATCGAATACGTTTCGTAGGGCATTGCGAGCAGCCGGAAACGACGACTCGACATGCATGATGTCGTCAAGCATGGGGTTTGCTTCGCAGAACGTTGCAACGCTTTGGTTCGTGTCCATCTTGGCATGCTCGATAGAGCGAACGACGTATTCTTGGTAATCGATAAATGGCATCTTTGCGCGCTCATCATTTGCGAAATCGCTCTCTGCGCCTTCTAGTTCAACAATGTTCTCCCTAATCGCGGGAACAACGTCGAACCACCAATAACCATCTGTACTCTGAAGTGCCGTATCCAAATAGCAATCTGGATGTTTCGAACCTAAGCGGATCCATAGCCCCATCAGGTTGATCAGGGTTTGGTTATCTTCGATATAGGACGGCTTGATCGAATCGCCTTTGTGGTCGTTCATGCGACGCACAATATCCTCCAAGGTGCCCCCGTTTGCGATCTTGTCCTTATACGCCGACTCGAGCACATTCCTGTCGTCGGCAGAAAGCGCCGAGGGGTGGTCGCGGACCGTGCTTAGGATTTGCCGCAGGGGCATGGTAAGGCCTTCTCGGACATTCGTTGGATACACATCCTGAACTGCCAGGTAGGCATTCCAGCCTCCCATAAGAACTGCAAACAGGATTGCGGCTAGCCCCCACTGACCCACAATGGAAGCGCTGCGTCCCCCGGAGGGTCTTCCGGAACCCGTCTCCCCTTTCGTACCCCGAGTTCTCCGGAACTCAAGAACAAAAAGGACGAGAATCAGGATTATGGCAATTGGCATTACTCCGTTTCGGAAAAGAGCGAAAAGGACAGCAACAATCGCGATGGTTGGCGCCGATGCATACCAGGGGCGCTTCTTGCCATGCGCCCCAAACCAAACGTAAAGGAACGCCTGGAAGAAAAGCAAGATACAGAGCGACGAGAAGAAAGAGTCCTTGATAAGCCACAGCGTATGGGTCGAAAAGACCGGATTAAGGCAGACGATAGCGCACAAGGCCGCAAGTACGCCCCCATGGACGCCTATACCACGGAGGCAGGCGAAGCAGAAGCACAAGACAAATACCATGAACGCAAGCTGTACGAGCATCGTTAAGAACAGCCCGAATTGCGCACCGCCGATACTATATCCAACGGAGAATATAAACCCGAATACGTACGAGCTGAAAACGGGATGATGGTTCGATAACGGCAATATTCCAAGGCCCTGAAGCAATTGCCAAAAATAGTCAAACCCGCGCGTTATCGCCGGATGACACGCGATCGCATAAACCATCCAGCAAAGGGCGATTGGCCCAGCGAACTTTGCCCACACTCGCCACGTAAATATCCCGACCGAAGATTCGCCATCCGATGAAGAAAGGGGTTTTGCGAATGCCACGCGATCAACGTAGCGGAAAAGAAGGCAAAGAGCCGCATACGCGAGAGCCGAAATGACCACGAACAGAAGAACCGCACCTAGCGCATGCTGCTTGAATAGGCCAACAATTGATATATGCCCATCGGGCGCCTTGGAGTACAACCACTGTGCAGTTGCAGCGCACGCGAACAGCACGCCTAGCGTTAGCTGCCATGGATTCCGTTTCAGGGAAAGAGTACCTAGGCTGCTTTCGCCGAGGCGTTCTTGCTTATCACTCTGCTTAGCAAGCGCATTCACAACACAGCCCAGCCCGCAATTCCGTTCAAGCATGCAAGCGCGGATGATGCATGCAAGCATCAGGATAATTGGTTACAGGCGTTTCTGCAATCGAGAGGCCTGCATCTTGCGCGATGGATTGCTTCTGGCAAGGAAAACCATGTTCTGAACATCGGGGAAGACGATGTCGAACAACAGAAGGAGGCAGAGGAACGGGCACCTTCTGTCCCTCCTGTTTCATAGACCAGGGAATGTAGGCCTGTTCGCGAACCGTTGCCGGCTCGCTCGAAGCCCCGTTCGGCCCCTTTCGTCAGGCCCTCCTGGCCGCGCCAACCATGTCGGTCGTGCCATTGCCGTCCCGCCCTGCGAGCCCGAATGCCGTCTGCTCCGTCAGAGGATAGCCGGGCACGTCGCCAAGCTTCCAGTACAAAGGCGAACGGAAGCAGAACACGAACACGGCCACGAACCACACGACTGCGAGCACCCAGTCCCACCAAACGAGCACTGAAGCGTCGAACACCGACGTAAAGTAGTACAGACCGATGGCGCCCATCAGGATGACGCTCGTCGCCATGCCGGAGTTGTAGAGGCTCCTTTGCCGCACGTTGAACAGCACCAGATGCATGAGCACCTCGGCGAACAGGCACTTCTGTACCGGATCTTGCACCAGCAGGATCGCACACACGGCCACCGCCGCTCCCAAAAACGCCGACACCTCATGCCAATGGTTGACCAGATTCTTCAGCATCGCGAGCCTCCTCGCTTTGCGCTTCGTACAGTTTCACTATAACTAGACACGCGGTACAATAAAACGGTCTTTACTGGGCAATGTGTCTAGTTTTGAAGGCGAGCGCACCATGGGGGTCTCATGCCACGACCAAGGAAAGACGATCCGCACGCCGCAGCTACGGCTAGAATCGAAGCTGCGTTCTGGAGGCTTTTGGAGGAGGTCGGATACTCCGGGGTCACCGTAAGGCGCGTCTCCCAAGCGGCCGGCACCAATCGCAACTCGTTCTACTACCACTACGAGAGCCTCGAAGATCTAGCGCGCAAGGCATTCTTGGACAACGCCGCCGGCGCCCACCCGCTTATTTCTTCGTTGATTGCGGGCTTTCGGGATGGCGACACGCAGCCCGTACGCCCCGACGACAACGCTATCGAACATGCCAAACGCGTCATGCTCTGCGCACGCAGTGAATCGCCGTTCCTTAGGGGCATGGTGGGCGAGCTGATCCGCGACGCCTGGCTCGAAGAGCTTGGGATTGACGACAGTCGCCTTACGACCGAAGAGCGCGCTCAAGTGGAGTTCATCTTCGCAGGGTTGGTTGCCGTTCTTGGAAGCGCCGAAGCCGCTGAGTCGCCCCTCGTGATGACCCGACTCGCAACCAGCCGCATGGGCCAGGCATCGATAGCGACCTTAAGAGAGATGGCTACCGCACAGTCGGACGGGTCCTCCCTGGGGTGATAGGGGGACGGTCCTCGTATCGCCAATCGGCGAAAACAGCGGACAGAGCCTCAGCGGGGCCATCGAGCCATCGAGCCATCG
>CAMORQ010000115.1 GCA_946623915.1 uncultured Coriobacteriaceae bacterium
CGCTCGCTGCGATTCGGGTCCCCTCTTGCTGGCAGTCTGGAGGAATTGGCCCGCGAAGCCCGGGCTTCGCATCGGGCACATGTGGAGGAGTCTGTCATGAAGGCTCCCGTGAAGATGATGGTACCCATCGGCCTGCTGATTCTGCCGTCGATGATGCTGCTGGTCATGGGCCCCATTGTGTTGGAACTGTTGGACGGTTTTTAGAGGAGGAAGAATGTTTAGAAAAGCAATCGAATGGATTAACGCGAAGCTGTGCTCGGTCGGCGCAGACGTGCACGCAAAGCTTTCATGCAGCAAAGGGCAAGGGACGACGGAATACGCGATTCTCGTCGGCGTGCTCGTGGTTATTGCCATTTTGGCGATCACGTTGTTTCGTCCGAGGATTCAGGAGTTGTGGGATGCGATCGCAAACGGCATCAATGGGCTGTAGGACGCTCGCACTTCATCGGCTGCAGGGCGAGGGTGGTCAGGCTACGCTGGAGTTCGCCCTTATCCTGTTCGCGTTCCTTTCCCTTTTGGTGGGATTGGGAGCGCTGGCCGATTTTGCAAGATCGGGTGCGTTGGTCGAACATGCCGGCGCAACGGCATCCCATACGTTGGGAAGCGATGCGGGGGCGGTGGCGGATGTTTTGGCGTACTGAATCCGGCCAGGCGACGGTCGAGGCCGCATGTACCGTTCCACTGCTGTTCGTGCTCATGCTGATGGTCGCGCAGCCGGGTATCGTGCTTTACGACCGCATGGTCATGCGGCAGGCGGCGGCAGAAGGGTGCCGCCTGCTCGTAACGTCCGGCGCGTCTCCGAACACGGATGGATCGCGCTGCATCGATGCGGTCAAGCGGCAGCTGGCTGCAGTGCCTCCG
The DNA here is from genome assembly GCA_946623915.1 of uncultured Coriobacteriaceae bacterium. GTDB lineage: Bacteria > Actinomycetota > Coriobacteriia > Coriobacteriales > Eggerthellaceae > CACXMZ01. The sequence continues at coordinate 862 of CAMORQ010000115.1, forward strand.
CACGATCTTTTCCATGTTCACAATCCCGCATGTTCGTGGGATGTGCAGGTTCAGGGAAACGAAAGGTCGGAGCGGGTTTCCGTGTCCATCCGCAATCGCGTCAGGCTGCTGCCCCTGTTCGATTTCACGGGGGTGTTGGTCGGAATCGCCGACGACCAAGGCTGCATCGAAATCGAAGTCAGCGCATCCGCACCCGTGCAACCCGACTGGGTGGTGCAGTCTCAAAGCGGATCAGACCCGGGTTCCTGGGTTCGGTCCAAGAGGGGAGGAAACTAGATGGGTTCCGTGCGAAAGCGCATGTTTTTCGAAGACGATGGGGGCTTCAGCACGGTGGGTATGGCCCTAGCGCTGATGCTGTCTGTGTCGCTTGTGCTGAGTGCCGCGCAGGTTTACCGGGTGCGATCGATGGCTGCGGACGCGCAAAACGTCGCAGATGCTTGCGCGATGGCGGGCCAGAACCAGATAGCCGCGTTCTACGTCGTCGCGCAAGTGTGCGATTGCGCCGTGTTCTCCCTCTCGGCTGCGGGGACGGCGCTTGTGGGGGCGGGAGTTGTCGCGGCGTGCGTGCCGGCCGCGCAGCAGTTTTCGGGACATTTAATCAAAGCGGGAAAAAGCGTGTTGGATGCGCGCGATAGTTTCGCCCAATCGTGCGCTTCGGGGCTGAACCGCCTCCAGGGCGTCCTTCCCGCGATTGCGGCCGTCAAGGCCGCGGCGGTGGCGCGCGCCAACAGCACGGACGGAGCTTCGTACTACGCTGTGGCGGTTCTCGCACCCTATGAAGGGGAAGCGATTGGAGCCCCGGATCCGCTCGATGGGTCAGAGAACCTAGATGACGTCGTCGACGTGGGGCAGAGGGTTTCCGATGCGGCGTCTTCGGCAGAAGAGGCTGCATCGGCGGCTAATGCCCATAGGACGGCGGCATATATGGCTGATTGCGGTGCGGCACCTGCTTACTGCATGTACGAACGCGCGCAGGTCCTTGCGGGAATGCACGGAACCGACAATCCATCGTACGGATCCGAAGACGCGTGGTCTTTCGGCGTGGCGCTCAAGCGCGCCCGGGCGTACTACTGGAACCGGTACACGAACGAAGCGCCCGCGTCGGATTCTGTCGAAGAGCAGGCCCGCTCCGCGATCCGGCAAAGGTTCTACGCCTACGCCGTCAACGCGCTGGCGGACGGTTATGTCTACGAATCCGAAGATTCCTTCGATGCGCACTTCCCCTTGCTTCCCAGGAACACCGACGAGATGCGCGCGACGTGGCTCTACACCGAAGGCGCCTATCCCGTCAGCGAAAACGCAGAAGGCGTTTGGACCGAGCATGCGTGGGATGGGTGTCCAGGCATGGAAGGCGAGGCCTTCGTCGGCATGGGATCGGTTGAGCAAATGGAGGTCGAAGGTTTTCCCCAATGTCCCGTCTGCGGCTTTTCCGCTTCGAGTGTAGGCAAGGTGGCTGCTGCCTCAACCTCGATCGACAACGGTTTCGAGCACCATTACCGTATCGTGGCGCTCGAAGCTGCCGCGTACCAGAAAGAAAGGCAGGAACTCTCCCGTATGGAGGAGTCGGTGAAAAACCCCGTCAAGGACATGCTCGACAAGCTGAAACGCATGCTGTCGTCTGCTTCGGATAGCCGCCTGAAGGTGCGTCCACCGGGCAGCATCGGCTGCATAGCGGTCGTGATTGCACCCGGAGGGTTTTCCTTGTCGGACATGGTGGGGTCCAACCTGGTCGGTGCGGGAGGGACGCTAGGACCCCGTGCGGCGGTGTCTGCGGCGACGCTTGCCGAAGACGATTCGGATGAATTGGAAACAGTCGTTTCATCGCTGCTCGACGGATTGCTGGGCGATTCTGCAGCGCTCGCTTTGCCCTCTGTTTTGCTGGGAGCCTGGTCGGACGTGCTAGTTGCGTACACGAAAGGAACGAAGTCGCTATCGGATAACATCGCTTCCGCCTTGAACAGTTTGCCCCTTATCGGCAAGACGGGCTTGGGCACATGGGCGTCTGCGCGCCTCAACGAGACGATAGAGGCTGCGGGCTTGGCCCCTCCCGACCTGGTGTCGCATAAGCCTGTGCTCCTGAATTCCTACCACGTTGCGTCTGCGGATGATGCCGCCTTGTCGCGTCGCATCGTGCAGGGCAAGGAGGCGCTCTCCCATGCCCACGGATCGTTGCCGGCGGACTCGCTTTCAGCTCTCGTCAGCCTGGCGGGGGGTCGTGCCGAAACGGCATACGAGAAATGGGACGCTACATTCGTCGTGGCCACGATACAGCTTGCGGGTGCCGACGGTGCAACCGTTCCGCTCGAGATAACGCTCCCGCCTTCTTTGAAGGATGCAGGTGCCAACTTGATAGACGGCGCAATAGAGAACGCGTTGGATGCTACGGGTAGCCTTGCGGGGGTGCGAAGATGGGAATAGCGCGTCGTTGCGAAAGAGGCCAGATGACTGTGGAGCTTGCTGCCGGCATTCCTGTGTTTATAGCCATTGCCTTCGTGGTGTTCAACGCCATGTTGTTCATGGAGAATTGCGCGGCGTTTGACCGTTTGGCGAAAGACGCCGTGCGTACGTACGCCGCGTCGCCGGCCCATGGGCAGACGCTCGACGACTCCGTTGCACTGGTGCAGGAAAGCCTGCGTAGGTCTTTTTCCTACGACTACGTTTCCGTGTCGGTCGAAGCGCACAAATCCGCTTTGGGGCTCGCGACGTTCACGGCGACCCTTCGTTTCACGCCCACGCTGTTCGGACGGAGCTTTTCAGGATCGGTGTTCGGCGTGGATATGTGGTCGCCTTCCCATGCCGTGCAGATGACGGTCGACCCCTATCGTCCGGGGGTGGTTGTGTGATGACCCAGGCAAGGCGTCTTTGCGCATCGGCGTGTGCGCTCGTTCTAGCCATCGCGCTTCCGTCGGCGTGTTGCGCGTACGGTTCCTTTTCGGAGAGGGGGCATCGCCCGATGGAGCCCGGTGATGCGGGGGGTTCGTACGGGAGGCTAGCTGATCAGGGTTTTTGGGACGGCTTCGACGGCGATGTGGTCAGAAACCTGTTCGACAAAGTTGCCGGATACCCGGCTCCGTCTCCATTACCGGCGGGGTTCGCCGAAGAGGTGATCGATCCGGCTCGCTTCGGCGAAGCCGATGTGTTCGCAGAGGAAGGTGTTGTCGGTGCGTTTTGGGAAGAGAAGCCTCATCAAGTCCCCGAGGCCATCGATGCGGACTTGGACGCACATGGATGGGGCCGTGTTGGCGTCGATGGTGCCGGGTCGACGTACGTGAAAGCCGCGGGGGACTATCGGTGGCTGCACGTTTCCTTGTACGAAACGCCATGTTCGGCAACGGCGGTCTTCGCCTTCGAAAGAGGTGGGTAGATGGACGATGTCAAAGTGCTTACCGGATCTTTAGCGCGCATGCGCGGATTGCTGTTTTCGAAGAGAGGGGCGGGTGCGGTCGCGTTGGTTCCATGCGGGGATGTGCATACCTTCGGAATGAAGTACGCGATCGACATCGCCTTCGTTGGCGCGGATGCGCGCGTGATCCGGTCGTATCGGTCTGTGGAACCAGGCTGCCGTTTGCGGTGCTGCAATGCGGCCGCGACGATCGAGCGAGCCTCTGCGCCAACTGAACAGTGGTATGCCCCCGGAGCATACGCCGGGGAAGAAATTGAAAAGGCCATCAGAGAAAGGAAGCCAAGATGAAAACGTGTCCTATTTGCAACGCGTCCTGTTACGACGATATGAGCACCTGTTTCAGCTGCATGCACAATTTCGGAGAAAGTGATGCATGCATTCAGGGCGCACATGCGCTAAGCGCCGACGATTCACTGCTGCCGGTGGGGATGCAGGATCCAGGCGGAACGCCCTTTGTGCCGGGGCCTGCGGTCGGGCATCCACGCGGTCGGGGCGAATGGGCAGGAAACGGTCGACGCCACGATGGGGTCGCGCAGGCCGAGACTGGCGATGTGGGTGACGCGGCCACGCAGAGGCTGCACTGGCTGAAGAACATGGAGGCATTGGATGCCGGTCAGTCCGACGACGCAGCCGTCGAAGTGGCCGAGCCTCCCGTCAGATTCGAAATCCCCCTCATCGACGACAGCATCGCGCCTTTTGCTTCGTGTTTGATGCCAAAGAGGATGTCGGGTCGCGAAACGCTGCGACGCCGGGGGTCGGCCCATGCGGGGTCATCTTCGGGAGGTGCGTTTGCTTTGCGCGCTCCTGCCGTTACACCAGCGACGAACGAGCCGTCCGTAGAAAGCGAAGCGCGATATCAACTGGTGGTGAAACTGCAGCCTGTTGTGTGACCTAGGGCCTCCGAGAGTCTCTACAGGAGCTTTTTGTACGCGTCTTCTGCACGCTTTTGGATGTCGGCTTGCAGCTTTTGGTAGACGGCGAGCATCTTTTCCCCGTTTTTGGTAAGCGTGGACCCGTGGGCGCCGTCGCGGTCAAGTAGGGAAAAGCCAAGGGCTTCTTCGGTTTCGCGTATGACGCGCCATGCCTTGCTGTAGGCCATGCCCATGTTCTTCGCGGCGGCGTTGAGCGAACCGGTGGTCTTAACGCCCTCGCATAGCTCTGCGATTCCTGGGCCGAAGGCGGAATTGCCGTTGGCCCGAGGGTTTTCGATGGTGAGTTTGATGCGGGGTTTCAATTGTTTGACACCCATGGGTTCCTGCCTAACTAACTGGGGAGATGGTTATTCGGGTGGTATTATACCAAGGCTTTATTCGCCAAGAATGCGCACACGGCGTTTTCGACGTCTTTTTTCCCGGATTCGATAGTTTCCGAAAAGCGCAAAGGCAGCTCGTCGAGCACGGCTAGGCGTCCAGGTATGTCCGTGCAGCCTGTTTCCTCGGCGATAAGCGTGTTCAGCTGGCATCCCGTGAGCGCTTCGACGTCTTCGGGCAATGGCGCTTTGGGCTCCATGCCATGAAGGGCGCGATAGACGTTGTTGCCGAACTTCGCCCAGTGTGCGGTGCTGGCCACCAGGACGGGGTTGTCTGAGCGGAGACGCTGGGCCACCTTGTACGCTACTGCGGTGTGCGGGTCCATAAGATAGTCGTGCGCGCGGAACACTTCCGAAATCGTGGAAAGGCACTCGCTGCTGTCGACGGAGTCGCTTGCGAAATCCGCACGTAGCTTCGAGAACGTGTCGGCGTCAACCTGGAAACGGCGATGGGTCGAAAGGTCGCTCATCCAGCCGGCTATGGCATTCGCGTCGCGCCCCGTGAGCTCGAAGAGTTGCCGTTCCAGGTTGGAAGAGACCAGGATGTCCATGGACGGACTGGGCGTGAGCACGAAGGGACGATTGCTTATGTCGTAGGTGCCGGTGTTGATGAAGTCGGAGAGCACACGGTTTTCGTTGCTCGCGCACAGGAGTCGTTCGATGGGCGTGCCCATTTGCTTTGCGTACCATGCCGCGAGGATGTTGCCGAAGTTTCCAGTGGGCACGCACACGTCGATAGGCTCGCCTGGCTCGATTGAGCCGGCATCCGCCATCTGCGCGTAGGCCGAAATGTAGTACACGATCTGCGGAAGCAAACGCCCCCAGTTGATAGAGTTGGCGCTCGACAGGGCGATGCGATGGTCGTCCAGCAGCGTTTGCGCAAATTGCTCGTCGTTAAAAACCGCTTTGGCGCTGGTTTGGCAGTCGTCGAAGTTGCCGCGCACCGCCCAAACGAAGACGGTGTCGCCG
>CAMORQ010000116.1 GCA_946623915.1 uncultured Coriobacteriaceae bacterium
AAAGGATGTCGCGGGAACGGGGCCGTCTTCGCCTAGGGCCTCGGCGCCGCCTTGCGCTCCTGCTCGAGCTGGACCTGGCGCCCGATCGCCCACACCCAGCGGACGAGCTCGCTGGCGACGGCGACCTTCGCCTTGTTGTGGTGGAGATGGTTGTCCTGCACCAGGTGCCTGTACCTGCCGCAGATCCTCGCGTTGGCCTGGGCCGCCATCGCCTCGACGGCGGCGCTTGCCTCACCGGCCGGCCCTTGGGCCTTCTTGGCGCCTGTCCAGGCTGCTATCCCGCAGACGCCTTCGACGAGCGTGCGCCTCAAGTCCGAGTTGCCCGCCTTGGTCATCGGCCCGTGCGCCTCCCGCTCGCCGCTGGAGTTGTTGGAGGGGACGACGCCGGCCCAGCAGGACACCTTGCGCCCGGAGGAGAAGCGGGCGAAGTCGCCGAACTCCGCCCGGGCTGTGAAGGCATTGGTTGTCGACATGCCCTTGAGCCGGCAGAGGGCATCGGTGTAGGGTGCGTTGCGCTCGCTCCGCGCGGCGCGCTCCACCTGCCCTTTCATCATCTTCACTTCCGCTTCCGCCTCCTTGGCGCGCCTGACGTAGTGGGCAAGCGACTCGTTGGCGCTTTCCTCCTCGAAGGTGACCCCGCCCACCCAGCGCCACCACGCGCGCGTGAAGGTGTTCTTTAAGTTGCCCTTGGCGGTCTTCTCGTTCCAGACGAATCCGTGAAGAAGCAGAAACGACTCGAGCTTCTGCTTTGCGCGCTTGCATTCCTCGACCGCATCGCGGTAGGCGCGCGCCAGGCTCCTGTCGGCCTCGGTACGGGCGTCGGGGACCCACACGGTCGAGTAGGACGCCATGGGGTTCAAAATCTCGCGCAGAAGCACCTTGGCGTCGTGCTTGTCGCACTTGGCCTTCTTGTCCTTGCTCGAGCGGGCGAGCGTGGAGACGGCTATGACGTCGCAGTCATAGCCCAGCGCACGCAGGTCGCGGGCAAGGTGGGTGCCAGTGCAACCAGATTCGTAAGCACAATAGACCGGCTGAGGAAGGCTAGAGAGCCACTCTGCAACTTCTTCAGCGCTCGGACAGTCGGTGAAGCGACTGGAGAATGTCTCGCCGGTTTCTTTAGCCATTGCGCGAGCGGTAATCGAGCGTGCGTGCACATCCATGCCTACATAGGTAGTATACTTATCCATCGGGAAGCCCCTTTCTTTGTTTGTGGCTCTGACAGCCAGGTTGTCTAAACTCCTCGATGTTAACCCACGAGCCGTTCAAGGCACTTGATTCAACAAACAGGGGCTTCCTGGTCCGTCGCTCGATGGACATATCGTCTGTTCGTAGGCATCCTATCCTCCACAAGCGTCCAGCTGTCGAGCACGGGCACAAGCGAGCACCTCGCGGTAGCTTCGGGGTTTTCGAGCGCCGTCGCGGTAGCGGCCCTCATTGCAGCTGTCGGATTCGTGGCCACGCTGGCGTACCTGCGGCTCCTCGCTGGGGCGAAGCCGGCCCGGGACGCAGGCGCCGCGAGCACAGATGCCGCAAGCGCATCCGATGCCGAAAGCATACGTTCCCTGATGAAGACCGATGTCTTCACGGTGCCCGATACCGCAAGTGTGGCCGATGCCCTGAAACTCCTGGTCGACAAGAAGATATCCGGTGCGCCCATTGTGGACGAGCAGGGATCAGTCTGCGGATTCGTGTCCGACGGCGACATCATGCGCAGCCTCGCCGACCAGAGCCCTGCGTTCAAGTCTGCCTGGTCTATCATCGCCGAGGCGGGCAACGCCGACTTCCATGCCACGCTCGCACACACGATGGCCCTGCCGGTAGGTGAGGTCGCTACGCACAAAGTTGTGTCGATTGACGTGGAGGCTAGCCTGGATGAAGCGTGTCGCGTGCTTGCCGATGCGCACCTGAAGAAGGCACCGGTTCTGGAGAACGGCAAAATGATCGGCATTATCAACCGCTCCAACATATCCCGCTATGCCGTGAATACCTACCTGAGCGCCCATACCACACACTAGGATTCCCGCTGAACGCCTGCTGACCGGCGTTGGAGGGCCTCGCTGTGCCCTGTTGCATGCTGGGACCCGCACGCGTCCTGGGGCATGCGCGCGTCCCGGGGCATGCGGCACACGCTATAGCATTCCATACGTCAAGGCCCGAAGGCGGTGAAATCCTTCGGGCCGATTTGTAATTACTGCATCATGCCCTTAATATCTCTGCCGTTGTACTCCCAGCGCAATACGCAGATTATCGCAACAAATACGGTTCTTCCTCAAGGCGTTCGTTGATGTGGACCTTCCCATGTTTCGCATGGAGCGCTTTGAGTTCTACGGCCGATTCTGCTTGAACGAAAAGCGGGGAGGGATAGCTGTTGGGCGTGAAGAAATCGATGTCAAATGCAGGGTTCACCAACTCTGCTAGCCGATCTTCTATCTCATAGGCCTTATGTCCGACAAGTTGCAGCTGGCTTGCGTCACTGGTCTTCACCTCCTTTCAATACGCACGTTTTTGTCTGTATCTATTTCACCAAGAATCAGCTACACTGCTAAAAGTAGATTTTGCAGTGACATTAACTGTTTTTTATTGATAGAAACCTGTACAATATGTACTGGTTTCATATAAGATAATGCAGCATGAAGGTAAAAGAGTTCTTACAGACAACGCCCGTGTTCACCACGGCAGATGTACAGAAGGTGTCCTCCTCGAAGGAGTCCGCTGAAACCTTGCTGCGCCGTGCGGTTGCATCTGGCGAAATCAAACGTATTAGGCGCGGGCTCTATGCGTCCAAGACAGGCAAATACCACGGGGAGGCAGCGGAGCCGTTCAGGGTAATAAGCGCGCTAGACCCTAAGGCTGTCGTCTCGTACCATACGGCGCTTGTCGCACACGGCCTTGCGCACAACGTCTCGTTCGAATACTCATTCCGTTCCAGCTCGGTTAAGAGTCCGTTTTCGTTCGAGGACATGCGCTACATACCTTACGCTGCAAACGAGTCCGTGCACACCCAGGTGCTGCATGGTGCGGCATATGGCTCCGTCCTAGTTACTACGCGCGAGCAAACACTTGTCGACTGCCTTTCCCATCTGCAGCGAGCCGGCGGTGCCGAAGAGGCGATTCGGTCGCTTTCCGCCATCCCGTATGTCAACTTCGCGGAGCTAGAAGACCTGCTGGCCGACGCGTCCGATTCGCTAGTCGCGCGCGTAGGCTGGCTTCTGGAACAGAAGAGGCAGGATTGGCGCGTCGAAGAGGAATTCCTCGACAATCTGGAAACGCGTTTGGGCAGGGGGCCATACCGCTTTGGCAGTGTGCGAAGGAGAGCCGAAGGATGGTCCAGCCGATGGAAGCTGTGTTTACCGGAAAGCGAAGAGGAGGTTGCGTCATGGGTATGGAGCTAGCAGAAACGTTCGATCCGCGCACGCTGGATAAGGTAGAGCGGCTCCTGGATCTTCTTCAGGAAATAGAGAGGCACCCGCTTCTTGCCGGTAAGCTGGCACTGCATGGCGGCACAGCCATCAACTTGTTTATGCTCGACATCCCCCGCCTTTCGGTCGATATCGACGTTTCGTATGTTGGAGCTCTCTCGCGCGAAGAAATGGTTGCCGAGCGCCCTTCCATCGAACAAGGCTTGCAAGAGGTGGCGCGCTACTTGGGTTATGCCGTAGAGCCTGGTGAAGCTGGGCACGCAGGACGGACTTTCATGCTTCGTTATAACGGCCCATGGGGTGCGGACCACGTGAAGATAGATTGCATCTACATGAACCGGTCCCCATTGCTTCCTTTGGTGGAGCGAGAAACGCAGCTGCGCCCTGGACAGCCCGTACGCACCTTTTCAGATATCGAGCTTGCCGGAGGAAAGATCAAAGCGTTCTTCGACCGCGTGAAAGTACGCGACTTGTACGACATCTCCACCCTTGGGCAGTTCTTCGCATCTAGGACTTCGGATAAAGCTCCGGATGCAGACCTTTGGCACCAGGTTGTTCTGTACTACGCGTCCCTTTCGGCTACGTTCCCCTTCGGGTTCGAAGGACGCGAGCTGCGTTTTGTTGACAGAGAGCAAGAGCTAACGGAGCAGCTCTACCCCATGCTTCGGTCGGGCGGCAAACAGCCTACGCTTGCCGCACTGATGCAAGACGCGGCAGATTTTGTTAATGGGTATGTGGTACCCAGGACTGAAGCAGAGGCTGAATATTTAGAGCGCTTTGCAGCAGCGGATTACCAACCCGAGTTGCTGTTTAACGAGCCCGCTATTGCCGAAGCCGCACGCGTTAACCCAGAGGCGCTCTGGAAGCTACAGAACCTGCAACAGATGCCGCACGGGGAATAGGCTCATGCTAACGATTGATACGACAACAGGGCGATTCACTCAGGGATTCGCTGTTGCTCTGACGGGAAGCGACATCGTATTCCAGTTCCAAGACGAAAATGCTGTTCGACATAATCCAGAAGGCACTCTGGATTTCGTTGATTTTGCCAATCTAGTGCGGCATATCCCCAATCGCTCATTTACCTCCCTAGACATCGGCATGGACGACTGGCCCATGCCTGAAAGCGATGTCGAGTACTCTGCGGCCCCATCGGATCTGCTGCTCGATTTTGCAGCCATTTCGGGGCCCCTTTTCGGACATACCTGTGCAGTCCAGGAGAACAATACGGTCGCAGAGCCCATTGAGTCCTGGCTTGCAGCTGCGAAAGTATTGAACTTCGCTGTGCGTGCGGACTCGTTGACGGGCAAGCCGGAGCGCGTTATTGAAAACAGCCTCGATGGCGATGTGGTCTACAAAGTTAGCGTAGGCGCCTCAAGCGAGCTCTTCGGTCATGGGCAGATTGTAGCCGCGATAAAGAACTTTGGCACTGTCTTGCCCAAACCCTACTCTTCCATGTTGAAGTTAAACGACGAGCAGCGCAGCAAGCTTGCCCGCTGCGTGCCCTACGGCGACGCCATTGTGCATGGAGAATGGGACTGCAACGAGTCATACACCGCTTATGCCTTCATCGAGCTACCCGACAATTCCGGAACAAAGCCCGCTTCTCGCGTATTGACGGGAGAAGATTTCCGTAGGACCGACACCATGGCCACAGATGAAGAAATGAACTACGAGCAGATGCTTGCGGAAACGCTTGTGCAGCAGCTTGTTTCTGTCCATTTGGTTCGCACTTATGTTGGGTGGGGCGTGTTCTACAACGACAAACTCGACCGAGACATGGGAACCTTAGGCGTGCAGTTCAATAACTATCTTGAGCGCCTTTGGTACACCTTCGGCTTGCATCATGCTGGCGGCAAGTTAGGAATATGCCGCCATTGCGGGAAGCTCTTCAGTGCGGACAAAGAGCGCAAGAGCACGAAGATCTACTGCAGCAAAGCGTGTCAAGAGGCCGAGAAGGACGAACGCGCAAAAGCACGAAGGAAACGCAAGCGTCGTCTAGAAGCAGAAGCCGCCAAGCGCAGTACGGCTAGTTAGCGCTTTCTGTGTCTTTCGGGCCCCTGAAAATGCTAAAGCGCCGGAGGTAGGTGCATCTTGTGTAGGGTGCTTTCAGAGTATGTTTCACTTTTGCGTGCTTGCGCTTCGCCTTCACGAATCATGCCAGGGGTAAGCTTGCCGATAGGCACATCCCCGAACAGTTCGCACACCTTGCGGATATCCAATGCCTCGCGTTCGTAAGAGAGAGTGCTTAAGGCCGGGTCGCCTTCGCGCAGCTCGTGGAAGCGCTTGGCGTATTGGGCGATGGTTTGCCCCGAAGGGCTGTTGCCCAGCTCGTATTCCTCGATGTATTTCGCAAGCGCCTCGCGGGCGTCGCCCTTTGTTCCGCGGATGGTGCGTTTGGGTGCGCGCTTGTAGCGGCCCTTATCGTCCTTTTCACCTAGGTAGAAGGTGATCTTCCATGTGTTGCGATAGCGCTTGTCTTTTTCAATCACGCCGCTGCCACGTACTTTCGGCATCTATTTCACCCTTTCCCTGTTTAGGAGTTGATAGAAACCCTTTCTTCGAGGGTTTCTATCAACTCCCAAGACCTTGGGTGTAGGATGGCATAATTCACACCCAAATTCACCCCCAGGCGGGGGTGAACTGGGGGTGAACGCGAAGACAATTGAAGCCAATTGATAATAAAGTACCAGGTAAACAGCCTATATGATTAATCTCGATTTACTCAGATTGATACGGATTAATATAGATTACCCGACCTCATAACCCGGAGGTCGTTGGTTCATTAGCGGTGTAGCATGCTTGCACACCGCTAACAGCGCGGGTCAATGGAGCTTTTCGTATAAATAGCGAAGCGGTTTATGCCGAAAAGCGTAATTGACGCGTGCTAAATCCTGCCCCCGCGACCAACATTGACGCAGGTCAGTTCACTAATTGGACGAGCTGGCCTGCTTTCTTCTCTCGGGACCATGAGCGTCGAGGGGACATCCAGAATGTTTTCTCGATGGCTCCGCGTTTGGGGAACAACGAGGGCGAGGCGTGGAGAGCGTCCCTGGGCACCCGTGTTTACGACAACCCGTGTTCATCCTGCGGCTT
>CAMORQ010000117.1 GCA_946623915.1 uncultured Coriobacteriaceae bacterium
CAACAGCACCTTCGACGAGAAGATGAGCCCGCGCGTTTTGTTCAAGTTCGCAAGCATCGCTTCGGGATAGACCTGCAGGCCATCGACGATCCAGCGAAGCTTTTCGGCAATGTAGTCGAGCGCGATGAAGCTGTCGGCAAGCGCGATGCGCTCGGCCGAGCTGTGGCTGATGTCGCGTTCGAAGAACAGGGCCACATCATCGAGGGCCACCTGCGCGTTCGCCTTGATCGTGCGCGCCATGCCGCACACGCGCTCTGCCGTGATGGGGTTACGTTTGTGAGGCATCGCGGAAGACCCTTTTTGGCCCTTGGCGAACGGCTCTTCGGCTTCGATGAGGTCGGATTCCTGCATCAAGCGCACCTGCAACGCGATGGATTCGAACGTGGATGCGCACACGGCAAGGGCGGTCGCCACCTGGGCGTGCCTATCGCGCGCGAGCACCTGCGTGGAAAGAGGATCGGGGGTTAAGCCCATCTTCTCGCACACGTAGCGCTCCACGAAGGGATCGATGCTGCTGTACGTGCCCACAGCACCCGAAATGGCCCCCGTCGCCGCCACCTCGCGCGCCTGCTGCAGACGAACTTGCGCGCGCTTGAGAGCCCACGCCCAGCTGCCGAACTTCATGCCGAACGTCATCGGTTCGGCATGGATGCCATGCGTGCGCCCGACGCACAGCGTATCCTTGAATTCGAACGCGCGTCGCTTGCACACCTCGCCGATGGCAGCCACGTCGGCCAAAACGATGTCGAGCGCCTGGACGATCTGGTAGGACAGCGCGGTGTCTCCCAAATCCGAACTGGTCATCCCGTAGTGCACCCAACGCGAAGGCTTGTCCTGCCCTTCCGGCACGTCGGCGTCGATGTATTCGGCCATGCAGGTAAGAAACGCGATTACATCGTGGTTGGTGGTCGCTTCGATTTCGTCGATGCGATCCACCGTGAAGTCCGCATGCTCGCGAATCCACGCAGCTTCCTCCCGCGTGATGCCCGCCTGCCCCAGTTCTGCCTGAGCCTCGCATGCAAGCAACTCGATTTCTTTCCAGACGGCGAACTTGTTTTCGTTGCTCCAAATGTTGCCCATTTCCGGGCGCGTGTAACGTGGAATCATGCTTATCCTTTCGACGGCCTTATTATAGGTGAAAAGCAAGGGCGCCCCGTGTCCTACCCTAGGCCCCCTACGAATGGAAATGGTTAAACTTCGGTTAAAGTTCGTGAATGGCGTCGACTGCCTTCACCATCAAATCGGTGTCGGCGGCCACTATCACCAAATCGCCCGGATAAAGACGGGTGGCGTCTCCCACGACTTCCATGTCGTCGTCTTCGTCGCTTGAAACCGCCACGATCAATGAGCCATCCGGCAGATCGACGTCCAGTGCAAGGACGCCGGCCTTTTCGTCGTGATGCTTCATGCGCGGCACGGTGACTTCGGTGATGGCGACGCCGCCGCGGGAAAGCGTGGACAGCACGCTGATGCTGCCGAGCATGGCGTCCTCTTCGATGATGGTGGCGATAAGCGTGGTGGAGCTGACCGCTTCGATGCCCACTTCACGAAAGATGCGCAGGTTCTTCGGGCTGTTGACGCGCGCGATGACGCGTGGCACGTCGAACGTGCGGGTCGCGACCTCGCATGACATGAGATTGCTTTCGTCCTGCCCCGTCGTGGCCACGAACACATCGGCCGCCCGGATGTTGGCATCCTCCTGATAGCGGGACATGCATCCGTCGCCGCACACGACCAAATAGCGGCCGGTAAGCGCGTTTGCCAACCTGTCGGCAGTCCGCGGGTCCTTTTCGATGATGGCGACGTCGTTGCCGGATTTCAGCATGCGCGTTGCCAGATACTCGCCGATTTTACCGCCGCCGTTGATAACGATATGCATAGCAGCCCCCTACTGCATCCACTTCGAAAACGACGCCACGCGAGAATGCCGCACGCATGCAAGCACCGAATCGCCGTGGTAGAGAATGCTCTCGCCCGTGGGAATGGAACTCATGCGTCCGTCGCTGCGTTCGAACGCAACGATGCGGATCTCGTGGCCTTTTTCCAATTGCGAAACGCGAATCTGCCGCAGATTGCGCTCTTTGAGGTTCAGCGAGAAACGCAGCAGCTCGAAATCACCGAAGCTGTCGATGTGGGCGCCGTGCCCCGAGCTGATCTTGGCGAACATTTCTTCTGCCACCAGCGACGTTCCACATACGTAGTCAAGTCCGAGCTGTTCGTAGGTGCGTTCGTGCCCAGGGTTGTACAGACGAGTGATCACGTGCGGCACGCCGAAGATGCGGCTGCACACTTCGGCAACCATAAGATTGGTGTTGTCGCGCTGGGTAACCGCCGCGACGCAATCGGCCGTTTCAACCCCTGCGCGCACCAAAATGTCCTCGTCGAACCCCACACCTTCGATGGTTGCGCCGTTAAACGACCCCAGGTTGTCGAACGACGAGGCTTTCTGGTCAACGACGCATACGTTGTTGCCGTTTTCGGAAAGCATGCTTGCCAGCTGCGAACCGACGCGGCCGCATCCTACAACTATGATATTGCGTCCCATGCGGATCCTTTCGGGGAAACTAAAGGAAACGGTGCGAAACCGCTTCCTCGCTAGCTTTTATTGTACAGAAAGACGAACACTACAGGAACTTGTAGTGAACTTCGCGCACGCCCCACTCCCAGATGTCTTCGTGGCCAAGCGCCTTGAATACGCCACCGCCCAAATCCAGAACGCGACCGTATTTGGCGAAGCCACCCGTGTCCGTGACCGTAGCCACCACGACGCGGTCGCCGTAGACGATGATGACGGGATGACCGAGCAACTCTTCTTGGCCTTCGGGCACGGCAACGGTGACGCAATCGTCGTCGAAGGCACGCCCCGAACGGGTGATGGTCGACGAGCTTTCGATGTCGTAACCGGACGCCTGCCCCACCAGCCAGCCTTCGCCCGATGTGTCGATGGGTTTAGTCGGTACGCCTTCTGGCGGATCGAGCACGCCGATTTCGGCCGCCGCCTCGACCGTCGCCTGGTCGCCGAGATCCACAGCCGCAAGCGCCACCACTGGACCGGAATTGTCGTTGGCCGCAATCTGGATTGGCTCGCGCAATGCATCGGCGCCTTCCGGTAGGGCCTCGATGCCCAGCTCTTCAGCAGGGTTGAACGAATAGGCTGCGATGTCGAGCGTCTGGCGCTGCGAGCCCAAACCCAGTGTGGAGTCGTCGGATTCGCCGGCACCGGACGCCGTGCCTATGCCAAAAGAAACCAGCAGAACGCAAACAGCCAAGGCAAGCGGCAAAATCCACACAGGGGCTGCCCTGCGTGCTTCAGCTTGTGTGTTCGTGCGTTTCACCGCTGCCTTCTTTCGTTCCTTTGCGCTTGGCGCGTGGCAGCGGAGTGTAGTTGAATCGCGAATACTGCCCGTATTTACGTCTGATGAATTATAACCGATTTGGCAAGTGTGCTGCCAACGACGCACATCTGCGCGGCAAACAGCCCATCTAGCCCTTCCGTAGCACGAACGTTAGTACGCTATAAACTAAGAGCGTGAACAGGGGTGAAGCGAACGCCAAAAGAACGGCTATGATGCGGACCGTCATGCTGTCGATGCCGAAATACTGCGCAATTCCTCCACACACGCCTGCGATGCGCACGTCGGTTTCCGAACGGGTAAGCGCACCCGCAGGAAGGGCGCGAGCGCTGGAAAAGCCTCCGATCCGCCCCGCACGAAGACCCCGTATCACGTAGACGCCTCCCACGATAAGGGCCACGGGAACCGCCACGCGGGAAAAGGTGCGCAACCAGGAAAGGAAGCTCGACCACCACTGCACGTAGCCGCCGAGCAGCATCACGAGTCCGATGACGACAAGCACGGCACCGAAGACGATCCAGGCGCGGTCGTTTTTCGAACACTCGCTAAAACGCATGCCTATCTGCCTTCCTCCCAAATGATGATGCCGCGATCGAACGACATGGTTTCGTCCCACTGGGGCGCGCTGTCCTCCAAGCTGAAATACACGCCGAGGGCGACGAACACCAGCAGCGCAGCGCCAGCGCAGCCGATGAGCACATTCGACTTCGAGGCGCGCCCCATGATGAACAAGCCCGCAGCGACCAGCAGCATGGGAGCGGCACGGCGCAACCAAATGTCAAAGTTTGGCGTGTAAACGCCCAATGACGAAGCGAGCGCCGCGGCGCCCACGATAATGCCGAGCACCCCAAGCCACGACGTGAACGTCCTTGACCCGTCTTTGGCGGGGATGGCGATGCGCACGATGCCGAACACCACCAACAGCAGCGGCCAGAACTGCAGGGGCGAAAAGACGCGCGAAAACGACGAAAACAGCGCCGCGGCACCGAGCGCTATAAGGGCCACGCCGGCAACGAGCCCGATGGACACCGGCCGCCTCGACTTGCCCTCGTCGACATCCTGCCCAGCCGTCGGCGCGGCGCGCAACGCGGATGGCTGCTGCGCAGACATATGGACGGCATAGTAGCTGGATGCAGCGCTCGGAGGCACGGGCGGTATAGACGGCATCGCTGCGGAAGAACCACGTGCGGCCGGCCGTTTCACCACCTGCTCGTACACATCGGATTTGAACGATTCGGGACTGATGTCGAGCGCATCGTCGCGCGTCGGCTGCTCCGGCATCACGAACCATGCGGCAACGTAGACGAGCATGAACGCCCCGGCACTGACCAACGACAAGATGATAACCGCAACGCGCACGAGAGCGGCGTCGATGTCGAAGCGCAACGCGATGCCGCTGCATACGCCGCCGAGCACGCCGTTGGCGTCGCGGTAGATATGTCGGGGCCGATCTTCCATGCGCTCCCTGCTCCCGCAGCAGCGCACGCCGCCGCAGACCTAATCTTCCGGCGTTGCCTCTCCTTCGGGCTCGTCGGGAACCTCCAAGCGCATCACACGCACCACCTGAATGCGACGGCGGCGCATGGAACGCACCTCGAAACGGTAGCCATCGACATCGAAGCTGTCGCCTACCTGCGGAATCGTATCGGCCGTGTCCAGCAACCATCCCGCCAGCGTCTCGTAATCGTCCGACTCTTCCAGCGGCCAGCCCATTTCGACGGCATCCTCGACCGGGAAATTGCCGTCCACCAGCCACTCGTCATCGGTCAGCTGCGTGACGTACTTGCTTTCCAAGTCCGTCTCGTCCACGATTTCGCCGACGATTTCTTCGACGATGTCTTCCAGGGTAATTAAACCATCGGTGCCGCCGTATTCGTCCACCACAATGGCCATCTGTTGCCTACTTGTTTGCATTTCCGAAAGCATGGGGAAAATGTCCTTGGTTTCGGGCACGAAGTAGGCTTCGCTGGTGTAGTCGCCCACCAAATCGTCGCCCCGGTTATCGAGCAAGGCGGGGACGAGATCCTTGAACATGACCACGCCGACGATGCGGTCGCGGTTTTCGTGGAACACCGGCAGACGCGAATACCCCGTGCCGCGCATGCGGTCGATGGCCTGCTTGACCGTGTCGGCGTCCTCCGCGAAGATGATGTCGGCGCGCGGCGTCATGATGTCGTGCGCCTTCGCGTCCCCCAGGTCGATGATCTCGTGGATCATGCGCTTCTCGTCGTCGATAAGCTCGTCGGCATCCGCAACGATGTACTTGATTTCCTCTTCGGAAACGTCCTGCCTGTCTTCGGCCGATGGAATGCCGAACAGCTTAGCCAGAGCGTTGCTCGATGCAGATGTAACCCATACGAGCGGACGGGCTATTTTTTCGCATGCGGCAATGGGCCCCGCCAGACGCGCCGCCATACCTTCAGGATCGGCCAATGCCATGCGTTTGGGCAGCAGTTCTCCAACGACAATGCTTACGTAGGAGACGAGCAGCGTGATGACGATGGTTGCCAATGGCTGACCAATACCGGACTGCAGACCGATGGTGTCCTGCGCCCACGCCGCCAATGGCCCCGAAAGCGCTGTCGCTGACACGGCCGATGCGAAGAAGCCCAGAAGCGTGATGAACACCTGGATGGTAGCGAGCAGCTTCCCCGAATCCGAAGCTACTTCCAGTGCGCGAGCGGCTCGCTCGTCGCCTTCGTCGGCAGACGCCTGAAGCCTCGTGTGGCGCGCGTTGACCAACGCCATTTCCGATGCGGAAAAGAACCCGTTGGCAACCACAAGCAGGAACGTGACGATAAGCGAGATGGCTACCATGTCCACCCACTTACCCTAGGCTGTGTGCAAGTCTGGAAAGGTTGGGCGCTAGGCCCAGGGTCGTTCGAAGTACTACTTCGACCACCTTCCGATGATTGTGATGCGTTTGAATTCATGCACTAACTGTACCACATACTGTCCCATCAGGCATTCTAGTATTGCGTACACGTGCGGTCCTTCTACACCGATTCGCGAAAACGTATACATTTTCGAGCCTTCGGCAGGCTCTGTGAGAGATATCCAGCTTGAATTGTGGATGGATGCTCGTCGGTTGTAACCGACGTCTGGCATCGACCGTTGGGAGTGGGAGCCTTCCGCTCACCGCCCGTTCGCGTCCC
>CAMORQ010000118.1 GCA_946623915.1 uncultured Coriobacteriaceae bacterium
CTGCAGAGCAGGTCCACCTGTCTTCCGCGTTCGTCGGCGACGGTCGATCCGCTTACGGGAGCAGGGTAGTAGCGGATATCGTTGCCCGATTCCTTTGACAGTTCCTCCACGAACGCCTTCAGCGTGTCCATCTGGTCCCGGTTGCCCTCGTGCACGTTATGGCGGATGTTCACCTTGAAGGGGAGGGGTGCGCGCAGATTGTCCACAATGCGGTCGAAGGTGGGGCCGCCGCCTGCCAGGCAACGCGTAGCGTCATGGGTTTCGCGCATGCCGTCGAGGGTCACTTGAGCCGAGTCGACCTTGTACTTGTCGAGCATGTGCACGTTCTCCTGCGTGAGCAGATAGCCGTTCGTGATGATGCTCGCACGGTATTCTCCGCCGCGCTGTTCGACCAGCGCTATGAGGCGCTGTGAAAGCGACTCGATCGCATCGGGCGCGAGCAGGGGTTCGCCACCGAACCAGGTGACGGAAAGGTCCTTGGAACCCGAGGCTTCCATCATGCGTTCGGCAAGTGCGACCACGTCGTCTTGCACGTCTGCGGCCATCTTGCCAGCGTAGTGGTTTTCGAAGCAGTAGGGGCAGTCGAAGTTGCAGCCCATGGTCGGGCAGATGGTAAGGCCTACGCCGCGCGGCCCCGCGCAGGACCCGCGCCCCATCGTTTCGAGGGCAGCTCGCTCGTCAAAGTTCGCAATCACGCCGCGTTTGCTGAGGCGGTCTATAATCGGGTGGTTCTCAGGGATTTCGTCGAGCGCGCTCATCAGGTACATTTCGATGGGATTGTATTCGGCGCAGGTGCCTTTGAACAGGTTCGCTATAGCCAACGTGCCTTTACCCGGCACAGGTGCGCTCAGGTTGTAGCGCGATACGCGCCAACCGGCCTCTGCTGCTGTGCGTTGTGCAACGGCGTTCTTGTTTTCGGATTCCATGATGCTCCTTCTCGTTCTCGCGTTCGGCAACGATTGTATGCGGCTGCGCCCCGTTTTGTCTCCACGATGCGATAGCCGCACATTCGGGGTGCCGTCCGGCCTGTGCCAGCGCGGTTTCGTGAAGATGCGCGTAAAAGGAGCCCGGATAGTATGGACGGGGCGTTTTCGCCCCGTCCCCTCGTCGTTCGTTCATATGGCCGCGCTTAGGCGTCCAGGTCGCCGCCGAAGTTCTCCAACGTATCGATTGTTATTTTGCAGCCGGGTTCGACGTGCTGCATCACGAACTTCATGATGTCTTCGGGGACCGCCACGCAGCCACCCGTGTAGGGGCGGTTCACCCGGAAGCTGTGGAAGAAGAAGGCTGCTCCGCCCCCTGGCTTGCATTCGGCGTTGAATCCCATGTTCAGCACGTACTGGTAGGCGTAATCGTAATCGGATATGCGCTCGCTCTCCTCGACGTTCAGGTCGGGGAAGTCCTTGATGTTTACCAGTTCGTTAAAGTGCATGCCTTCGCGTTCGTCGCCCGACCAGTAGTACGAGTCATTCACCTGCAGGTAGTCCATCTTGCAACCGGGGTCAGGCGCCAGACCGAACGCCTTGTCTATGGTGAAGGTCCCCACGGGCGTGTAGGAATGGTAGGAGTCGGCTGGCCCTAGGCCCTCAAGCCCGATGAAACCCGGCGTGGCGATAATCTGCTGCCAAGTGCCGGTCTCGTCCTTGTCGTGCATGGTTATGTAGGCGGTGTTCTTGTCCACGCCCGCTACCACGATAAGCTGCTCGGCGTCTTTGGTGGCATCGAGTTTGGTCACCCAATCGGGAGAAGGCCGCACGTCCTGGTGCGAGAAGTACGATTCGGAGGCGCCCGTGGTAGAGCCAGCATCGGCCGAAGCGCTCGCGCTCGAGTTGTCCGCGGCGCTGCTTTGCGATCCGTTTGCCGCGCAGCCCGCAAGGGAAAGGCATGCGGTGGATAGCGCCGCAGCGATCGCGAAAAGGCACAAGCCACGCAATCGTGCGGTCCCGATTGGCGTTGAGCGCCTTTCTATACCGGTATGTTGATGCGCGGTAAATGGTCTGTTCATGATCGCCCTCCTCCGTCGTGCGGGGTTTCGTTTGGCCGTGTCCGCGTTTTGCGACAGCACAATTGTAGGCTATCTACGAAACGAACCGCATATTCAATGCGCGGTGCGCTTTGCTACACCAGTTGGCTTTGGCGCCTGGCGTGCCAGGATCCAAGCAGGTTGTACAGCACATGGAACAGTACGGAGCCGGCAATGCCGCACGCTATCACCAAGACCCACGAAGTGCTGACGAAGGGGCTTAAGTTGAACAGGTGCGGGAACAGCAGGGCCGCCCCCAGGCTGCCAGCCACCACCACGACGAGCAGCGCGATGCGGATGGGCGTGAAAGGCGTCGAAATGCGGAAAATCAGGTTCATGCCGATCCATGCGGTCAGCGCGATGCAGACCGTGGACACCTGTTCGTAATCGAGGCCCATGGCGTATCCGGCAATGTTGGCTCCAAGCACGGCACATATGACGGCGATCGATCCCGGCAGCGATTTCACGATGACGTTTTCCAAAAAACGCCCTTTGATGCGGTCGTGGTTGGGCTCGAGCGCAAGCACAAACGAAGGAATGCCGATGGTGAACGCCGAGATGAGCGTCATCTGAATGGGCTGATAGGGGTACTGCCAGGGCAGGAAGATGAACAGCAGCGCCAGTACGATCGAGAACACGGTTTTCACCAGGAACAGCGACGCCGAACGCTGCAGGTTGTTGATGGACCGGCGGCCTTCAGCCACCACTTCTGGCATGTGGGCGAAGTCGTTGTCCACGAGCACGAGCTGGGCAACGTTGCGCGCGGCATCCGATCCGGCCGCCATGGCGACCGAGCAGTCCGCCGCCTTCAAGGCAAGGGTGTCGTTCACGCCGTCGCCGGTCATGGCGACCGTGTGGCCGGCATTTTGCAAAGCTGTCACGAACGCCTTCTTCTGTTCGGGCTTCACGCGTCCGAACACGGCGTAGTCGCCCATGGCACGGGCGATGTCCTCGTCGGTTTCCAGGGTGGTGGCGTCTACGAAGCGGTGCGCATCCGTTACGCCGACCTGGTCCGCGATGCCCGAAACCGTGTGCGGGTCGTCGCCGGAAATCACCATCACGCGCACGCCCTGCTCTTTGAAGAAACCGATGGTCTGCTCGGCCGATGCGCGGATTTGGTCGTGGATTGCCACGAGGGCAAGCGGACGTGGAGTGCCCAGCAGCCGTTCGGTTTCGCCGCTCGTGTCGAAGCCGTCCACCTGGGCAAGCACGAGTACGCGTGCGGTTTCGGCCACTGTTTCCACTTGGGATTCGACCTGCGCGAACGCAGGTCCCAAGACGAACTGTCCTGCGCCCATGACGAAAGCCCGCCCGTCGTCTAGCACAGCGCCCGACCATTTCCTCTCCGATGCGAAGGGCACGTACGAACTTACGGTGGGCAGGTTGATGCCTTGGTCTTTGCAGTAGGCGAGGATGGCTTGGCCCGTCTCGTTGGGGTCGGGGTCGGCTGCCGCAATGCAGCCAAACAGCGCGATGGCCTGGTCAGGCTGCATGGGCGATCCGTCGATCGGCTGCACGTCGGCCACTTCCATGGCACCCGAGGTGATCGTGCCGGTCTTGTCCAGGCACAACGTGTCCACACGCGCCAGCGTTTCGATGCAGTACAGCTGTTGCACGAGCACGTCGCTCCTGGCAAGGCGAATGACCGCCAGTGCCAGCACGGTGGAGGTGAGCAGGATAAGCCCTTCCGGGACCATGCCCACCAGAGCCGCAACAGCCGAAAGGATGGCTTCGTTGCGCTCCACGCCGCCGAAAACGGCCATGCTTGCGAACAGGGCTGCACCGATGGGGAACATCGCGATACTGACGTATTTGATGATGGTGTTCAGGCTGGACATGATTTCGGAATTGATAGCCTTGTGCCGCTTCGCTTCCGCGCTTATTTTGGCTGCGTAATTTTCGGCGCCAACATGGTCCACACGTGCTGCCACGCTGCCCGACGCCACGAAAGACCCGCTCATAAGCGAGTCGCCCTCGGATTTGGGAATCAGGTTGCTCTCGCCGGTAAGCAAACTCTCGTCCGCACGCGCACTGCCCGCTAAAACGGTGGCGTCACAAGGTACCTGCGAGCCGCGGCCTAGGACCACGACGTCACCTCGTACAATCTGATCTTGTTCCACCTGCTGCTGCGTGCCGTCGCGGATGACGGTCGCTTTCGAAGCTGCCACGATGGACAATCGGTCGGTCACGCGTTTCGAGCGGATTTCCTGCACGATGCCGATGATGACGTTCAGCACGATGACCAGCATGAACAGACCGTTTTTAAACGATCCGGTGAACAGCACGAAGCCAAACAGGATGACGTTGACGATGTTGAAGAGCGTGACGATGTTGTCGTAGAAAATGCGTTTGACAGAACGGGTCTTCACGCCTGCATCGACGTTTCCCTGGCCCGCTGCATGCGCTGCGGCAACTTCCTGCGTGCTAAGCCCTGCAATCTGGGAGAATTCGCTTGTATCCATACCGACCTCTACGTAATGCTGAATGCAAAATTGCGTTCAGTATAGCGCACGTCCCGCATCCTGACGGGTGCTGAAGCTGCCGCATGCTGCGGTTATCGATGCGGCGGAATAACGCAGATTCTGTCACACCGATGGCCGGCTCGGCTCCAGCTCCGGCTGTAGCAGCGTTTTTGCCAAAGTAAAGGGTTCTTCGGCAGTTTCTATGGTCTCAAACGCCTCACAACCGGCCTGAATTGCCAGAATCGACTTATGCGCGCTGTACGTTATGTGCAGCAGCGGAGGGAATCTGCAGGTAAGACGCAGCTTCCCTCCTGCTACTGCCGAACATAACGTTAGACGTTGTTCTTGAACCAGGCGATCAGCCCTTTCCGTTCGACATCGCCAAGGGCGCCCAGGGCGAGAAGGGCGACACCGGCGAGCAAGGGCCCAACAATGTTGCGAAATTCCCGCAGGCTCCACGCATGCAAGTGTTCTGCGGAGACGTTCGATCGGTCGACGTGGGGATAGCACTCGAAAAAATGTCGAATGGAATATGCTGCCAGTTCATCGATGTTATCGCAGATTAGCTGAGCAACTTCAGCTAAAAGCTGATCTTTATTTGCCACGGCGCCCTCCTATCCGTGCACATCAATTTTAGGGCAAAAAGTTTACCCCGCGGAATAGTAAGAAAGGGGGATGTGCCTGCCGCTTTTGCTGATTGAGTGCTTCTTTATGGCAGGATTCGTAACAACGGCGGTGCTGCTGCATCGGGCATCACGTTATGTCTCACCGATTGTCTTTTCGAAAAGGGTATCGATTATCGATACCTCGCGATTATCTGTCCATATCGAGCTTGTGAACTGGTGTTTTACTGGGTAAAAAGTATTCGAAACCGCCATCTTCCGCCTCCAAAACCGCTAGGTTACATTCTTCCCATCGAAGCCCCCAAGGGCGTCAGGGCAAGAAGAATGGGAGGTTGCACATGGAATCAAAGAACGTAAGCAGGCGCGATCTTTTGAAGCTGGGAAGCTTGGCTGGCATCGGCGCTGTGGCCTCGGCCGCACTGGCAGGCTGCGCTCAGCCGAGGGTTGCAGGGAAGGATTCGGGCTCTGCTGCGGCTGCAGTAGCCACCGATGCCTCCAATATCGCGTGGGACGAAGAGGCCGATGTTGTCATCATCGGCAGCGGCACGGGTGCCTATACGGCCATGCGCTGCGCCAACGACGGCAACGAAGTGATCGTGCTGGAGAAGGGCAGCCAGCCCGGTGGGTCGACCATCTTCTCCTCCAGCGTTGTGTGGGCCCCCTGCAACGACGCCGCTGTCGCAGAAGGCATTGAGGACAGCAAAGAGGAGGCCCTTACCTACATAGAGGCCCTTTCGGGCGAGACCTTCCTGCCCGAAGAGGCAGAGGCTTTCTTGGACAACGTCAACGCTGCGGTGCGCAACACCACCGAACTTGCCGGGGTTGAGTGGGCCATTTGGCCCGCAGGCATCGACTATTGCGTGTACCTGCCTGGCGGCAAGGAGCGTGGCCGCGCTATTCTGCCCAAGGTAGGCGAGGGCGAGACCAGCATCGGCAAGCTGAACGGACCGGTTATCGAGGCCGCCAAGGCACTGGGTGCGCAGTTCCTTACCGAAACTCCCGCCAAGCAGTTTATCAGCCGCACGCTTGAAGACGGCACTATCGAGGTGCTTGGCGTGGTTGCCCAGGGCAAGAGCGGTCCCATTAATGTTCGTGCCCGCAAGGCGGTTGTGCTGGCCAGTGGTGGCTTCGACTGGAACACGAGCATGATGGAGAACTTCCTGCGCACGCCCGCACGCTACAGCTGGGGTGTTGCCACCGACGATGGCGATGGCCAGAAGATGGCCATGAAACTAGGCGCCGACCTGCGCTTTATGGCTGAATCCTTCCTCTCTCCCGGCTACAAGAAGGAGTTTGAGGGTGCCTACGAGAAGGGCATGTCGCAGCTTTCGACTCTCATCCGCGACGATGCCAAGCGCGGCATAATCTTCGTAA
>CAMORQ010000119.1 GCA_946623915.1 uncultured Coriobacteriaceae bacterium
GGCTGCTTCTGCTCCGACACAACCTGCTGCTCCTGCACAGGACTTCTCGGCCGACCAAGCGCAGTTCCAGGCTCGCCTCGACGAGCTGGCTACCCAGGCGGGCCTTGAAGAAAACGGCGGCAGCTACGGCGCGATGGCGGGGGATTCCGAATCGAACTACAACGAACTCTCCGCTCTGCTTGGCGATTTGGTTACGTTCTACCAAGGGCATCTTTCAGGCGCAGGCCTCGATGAATTTTCGCAGGCCCAGGCTGCCTACGAAGCGAATGTTGCTGTTGCCATGGATGCCGCAGAAGAAGAAGGCGGGGGAGGTCAGCTTGGCTACGCGATGCGCTACGGCGCGGGGTGCCAGCAGGCTGCAGCACGCTGCCAGGAACTCATCGATGGCATAGCGGCTCTGGGCGCCTAACTAAGGCCCAACTAAAGGCGTATGCCAGCCGATGCCCTCTTCCCGAATGCGAGATGGGGGCATCGGCGGTGGGCGCTATTCGGCGATTCCTTCTGCCTCGAAGGCATCGATGGCCTTATGTGCCCACGTACGGTCGATGTAGAAGGGGTCATAGCCTGCCATCGACGACTTGCCAAGATCGGATGCGAACAGATCGTAGCCACTTTTGTCGATGGCGGACGAAAACGTATCGTCGCCGATTTCGACATCGAAGAGCAGCTCGCCTTCGCCTCCAAGGCCAGAGAAATACACCTCGCACGCATCGTCTTCGGGAACGAGTCCTTGGAGCTTGGATTGGCCGACGATTCCCGTCTTCAGGATTTCCATCGGACGGTCGTCTAGGTTGGCCATGAATATCGCCGCCTTTTCCTGGAACTGCAGTCGGGACGAAACGATTCTGCAGTGGCGTCCTTCGGGCTGTTCGAAGAACATGTCTTCGGCCGCCTTGGCCATCTGTTCGTCGAGTACGTGGTATATGAACGCGTTGTGGTCGGGGTCGAGGTAGAGGCACGGATGTCCTAGGTTTGCCATATATCCGCAGTTCGGGCACGTGAATTCGGAAAGCGTGCCTTGGATTAGACGCTGCGCTAGCTCGGGATCCTTCTTCGCATTCAGCAGCGTCCATGCTTCGAAGTGGATATCGCCGCCGCAGCCAGGGCACGTGAAGTCGACCGGATCCTGTTCGGAGTCTGCCAGGTCTTCGTGGACGATGAAATCCTGCACCGAAGGCGCCCGCTTGTGCTTGGGGGCGGCGCCTAGTTCTGCCATGTGCGCCTCGAAAGAGTCGGCTTGCGACACCAGTTCCGTCCGCCATGCATCGACCGTGTCTGCGTCGCCGGCGAGTGCGCGTGCAGCCATGCCGGTCGGGTCTTCAACGATTTCCCAGCTGTCCGGGTCGCAAGGGTAGAGAAACGAAGTCGTTTCTTCGTTGTCGATCACACCTTCGTATACTGGATGGGCGTTTGAGCAGGGCCAATAGTAGCATCGCCCTTTCGTCAAGTCGTGCATTTCGGCCAACGGGTCGCCGTCGAACTGGTCGCCCACATAGCGCACGATCGACCACTCTTCCTTGACGTTCATCGACTGTATGATGTCGATAACCAGTTCGATGTCTTCGGCAAGATCGGGGTTGGTAGAGCGGTATTTCTCGGCAAGATCTGCAAGCGATTGGTAGTACGCATCGTAGCTTTTCGCATGGAATGGGTGCACCGTAACCTTCCGCTTGTCGTCTTCTGTCTCCCCCTCGATTTCGGCGACACGTTCGTCGATGTAATCAAGTTCGGCAGGGTAGGAAAACACCTCTCCACCGTGTTCGCACAGGAATGGGAGCAGCCCGTATTGCTCGTGGGCTTGAGGGATGTAGGGCTTTGGCTTCGCTTCCGACGCGTTTTCGACGGGAGCCGTGTTTTCCGACAAACCCTGAATGTCGCGGGGTTCTCTGCTGGCATCGCTTTTAACGCGCTGGTCAGGGGAATCTGTCGAACTGGAGACTTCGATCATGTTGGTTTCCTTCCAATCGCGTGCAGTTGTAAGTTGAATAGTACCTTGTCTTTCCCGCCATGATTGCCAAGCCTTGCGTTTAGACCGCTTATCAGGTACTTTACGCCGCCTATAGAAGTTGTATCATTTAGTTAGATAATCCCGATTAGTATATTTTATAATTGTGCGATACGTATAACCTGCTGGAAACAGTGGTGCGGTACGGTCATGGTGCTAGGCAGCCTGTAGGAGCAACGCGGCTGCATAGCAGACGAGAAGGAGAGGAGAGGTGTATGAGCCAACTGTCGGTGGCTCCCCGTTCGGCGTACGATGCGCGTATAGCCGAATTCGTGGAGCCGTTCCAGCGCCGGGTGGAGGCTATTCCGCCTGGAACCTGCCCGATTGCAGTGCAGCTGAACCTGCTGGAGGCAGGCGGGGCCCAGACCTGCGGAAAGTGCGTGCCGTGTCGCGACGGCATCCCGCGGCTGGCGTCCATGATGCGACGTGTTCTGGCATGCGAGGCCGATGCTGAAACGCTTGATTCCATGCGGGAGCTGGCAACGCTCATCCGTGACACGAGCGATTGCGCCATCGGCTACGAAGCGGGGCGCCTTGCACTCGAGGGCATGGACGTGTTCGCCGACGAATACGAAAACCATATCGCCAAGAACATGTGTGCCGAAGGCGTTGGCCAGACGGTGCCCTGCGAGACGAACTGCCCGGCGCACGTGAATGTGCCTGGCTACATTTCGCTCGTGCAGGAAGGCGACTGCGCAGGTGCAGTTGCCATGGTGCGCAAGGACAATCCGTTCCCCACGGCGTGCGCGCTCATTTGCGAGCATCCGTGCGAGTCGCGCTGCCGCCGCATGCTAATCGACGCTCCGCTGAACATCCGCGGCATCAAGAAGTACGCGGTGGACAACGCGCGCGCCGACACGGTGCCCGTTCCCGCACGCCTGCCCGACACGGGTCGCAAGGTGGCTGTTATCGGTGGCGGTCCTTCGGGTATGACCTGCGCATACTTCCTGGCGCTTATGGGTCATTCGGTAACAGTGTTCGAAATGCGCAAGCACCTCGGTGGCATGATGCGCTACGGCATTCCGGCCTACCGTTTCCCGCGCGAGCGCATCGAAGAAGACATCCGCGCCATCCTTTCGGTGGGCAACATCGAAGTGAAGCTGGAGCAGAACATCCGAAGCGAAGATATGGGTCGCTTCATGGTGGAATACGACGCAATCTACGTGGCGATCGGTGCTCAGGGCGGCAAGAAGCTCGACCTGGAGGGCATTGACGCGGAAGGCGTCATGAGCGCAGTCGACCTGCTGGAAAAGATCGGCGACGACGAATATCCCGACTTCACGGGCAAGAAAGTCGTGGTTATCGGCGGCGGCAATGTGGCTATGGACTGCGCCCGCACGAGCGTTCGCGCAGGTGCCGAAGAGGTTACCGTGGCCTACCGCAGGCGCATCGAAGACATGACGGCGCTGCCCGAAGAAGTGGAAGGCGCTATGGCCGAAGGCGTGGAAATGATGGCGCTGCAGTCCCCCGTGCGCATCGAAGCCGACGCAGATGGTAAGGTGGCGGCGCTTGTGTGCCAGCCGCAGTACATCAGCGCGGTCAAGCGCGGGCGTCCAGCGCCGGCAAACGCCAACAAGCCCGAAGTTCGCGTAGAGGCCGACATCGTGCTGATTGCAGTCGGCCAGGATATCCAGTACGTGCCGTTCGAGCGTTTCGGCATGGTTGCGGAACGCACCTGCTTCGTGGCCGACGAAAACCTGCGCGCGAAGGGCTACGAGAAGATCTTCGTGGGCGGCGACTGCCAGACCGGTCCGAAATCGGCCATTATGGCTATCGGCGCCGGCAAGGTGGCGGCGCGCAACATCGACGAATACCTGGGCTTTCACCATACGCTGGATCCGGAAGTCGAGGCGCCGGAAGCGCGTCCGAATGTGCGTGAAGCCTACGGCCGCGTGAACGTGTCCGAGCGCCCAGCGCGCGAGCGCAAGAAAGATTTTGAATACATCGAGCTTCCAGTGAGCGAAGAAGAAGCCATGCAGGAATGCTCCCGCTGCCTACGCTGCGATGTGTACGGCTGCGGCGCTCTTGAAGGAGGGAGGGTCCAATATGTCTAACGTGCAAACGAACGACGCTGCGGCGGCGGCAAAGCCCACCATGGCTACCATCACCATCGATGGCGTGGAAGTGAAGACGTCTACGCGTGCGACTATTTTGGCCGCGGCGAAGATGGTCGGCATCCGTATCCCCACGCTGTGCTATCTGGCCGGCACGAACGATATAGGTATGTGCCGCGTGTGCAGTGTGGAAGTGGAAGGCCAGGACAACCTGGTGCCTGCGTGTAAAACCAAGGTTGCCGACGGCATGGTCGTATACACGCAGTCAGAGCGTGCGGTCGCCTACCGCAAGATGATGCTCGAGCTGATTATCGCCGAGCACGGTCTGGATTCTACGAACTATTGCTTTAGCTGTCCTAAGAACGGGACATGTGAATTGCAGGCGGTCTGCCGCGAGGTAGGTGTGGTCGAGTCTCCGTTCGCCCATGCTCACAAGCAGCCCCGCAAGCCGGTGCTCGATTCCAACCCGTTCCTCACGTTCGATCCGAACCTGTGCATCCAGTGCCAGCGCTGTGTGGGCGCGTGCAACAACCGAGCGCACAACCACACGCTGCACACGGGTAAGAAGGGTACGCGCACCAAAATTCTGGCGCCGTTCGGCGAGGATTGGAAAGCGACCGAATGCGAAAGCTGCGGCAACTGCGCTGCGGCATGCCCCACGGGCGCGATCACCGAAAAGCGCCGCAAGCTCTATCGCGAATGGGAGGTCGAGCGCGTTCGCACCACCTGCCCCCACTGCGCAGTGGGCTGCCAAATCGACATGCTGGTCAAGGACAACCGTATCGTCGATGCAGAGCCGGCCAACGGTCCTTCGAACAAGGGCATGCTGTGCGTGAAGGGCCGCTCGTCTAGCTTCGACTTCGTCATGTCGCCCGACCGCATAACCACACCACTGGTGAAGAACAAGGAAACCGGCGAATTTGAGCCCGCCACCTGGGACGAAGCACTCGATTTGGTGGCAACCAAGTTCACCGAGCTGCGAGATGAATTTGGAGGTGATGCGCTCGCGGCCTTCGCATGTTCGCGTTCGACCAACGAAGACGTTTACATGCTGCAGAAGATGGCCCGCACGGTGTTCAAGACGAACAACGTGGACAATTGCGCACGTGTTTGACACGCTCCCACGGTCGCCGGTCTGGCGATAACACTTGGCTCGGGAGCTATGACGAACACCATCACCGACATCACGCAGGAT
This sequence comes from uncultured Coriobacteriaceae bacterium, assembly GCA_946623915.1. Classification (GTDB taxonomy): domain Bacteria; phylum Actinomycetota; class Coriobacteriia; order Coriobacteriales; family Eggerthellaceae; genus CACXMZ01. The sequence continues at coordinate 5,255 of CAMORQ010000119.1, forward strand.
TCCGACGTGATCATGCTGGTGGGGTCCAACCCCGAAGAAGCGCATCCGGTTATCGGCATGCAAGTGCGCAAGGCGGTCGAAAACGGTACGAAGCTGATCGTGGTCGACCCGCGCGACATCGGGCTTGCGAAGCACGCGGACATCCATCTGAAGCTAAAGCCCGGCACCAACGTGGCGTTTGCCAACGGTATGGTGCACATCCTTATTAAAGAAGGCCTGGTTGACAAGCAGTTCGTGGAAGAGCGCACCGAAGGCTACGAGGAATTGGCCAAGATGGTCGAATCCTACACGCCCGAACGTGTGGCGGAAATCTGCGGCATCGACGCGCGCGATTTAATCGCTGCCGCCAAGATGTATGGCACGGCTGACGCGGCTCCGATCATGTACTGCCTGGGCGTCACCGAGCACTCCACAGGTACCGAAGGCGTTATGAGCCTGTCCAACATCGCTATGGTCAACGGCAAGATCGGCCGTCGCGGCTGTGGCGTGAACCCCATTCGCGGTCAGAACAACGTGCAGGGCGCCTGCGACATGGGCGCACAGCCCAACACCTTCACGGGCTACCAGAAGGTGGCAGACCCCGAGGTTGTCGCGAAGTTCGAGCAGGCTTGGGGCACGGAACTGAACCACGAGGTGGGCACCATGGCCACCGAAATCTTCCCGAAAGCCATAAACGGCGAAGTGAAGGGCCTGTTCCTGTTCGGCGAAGATCCGGTGCGCACCGATCCCGACACGAACCACGTGATCAAGGCGCTTACCAACTTGGACTTTTTCGTGGTCGACGAGTTGTTCATGACCGAAACCGCCAAGTTGGCCGACGTCATCCTGCCTGGCCGTAGCTTCGCGGAAAAGGAGGGCACGTTCTCCAACACCGAGCGCCGCGTGCAGCGCGTGCGCAAGTGCATCGACGGCCCCGAAGGTCCGCAGCTGGACACGTGGATCTTCACTGAAATCATGAACCGCATGGGCTATGAGCAGCCGCACCTGAGCGCTGCCGAAATCATGCACGAGATTTCGCAGGTCACACCAAGCTTCGGCGGCATTTCGCACGAGAGGCTGGACAGCAAGGCGAACGGTGGCAGCGGTCTGCAGTGGCCTTGCCTGGACGAAAACCATCCGGGTACGCCGATCATGCATGCCGGTAAGTTCACACGTGGCTTGGGCACGTACTCGACAGCCGAGTACCGCGAGAGCACCGAACAGCCCGACGACGAGTACCCGCTGAT
>CAMORQ010000120.1 GCA_946623915.1 uncultured Coriobacteriaceae bacterium
CGAGCGCCTACCAGCGAAACAATCCAACAGTTCTGCCTGACAAGAACCGAGTCAAGGTGATTTCGCATTTCATGGAATCGCGCTTGAGCGAGTCGTCTTCGATTCGCGAAGCGTACGAGCGTGCTGAACGCCTGAAAACAGAATACGGAGCCGACGGTGTTTTCGATTTCAGCATTGGAAACCCCACTGCACCCTGCCCTGCGGGGGTGAAGCAGGCCCTGGCCCAAACCCTCGAGCTTTCTGGCCCCGAAATCCATGGCTACATGCAGGATAGCGGCTACGGTGAAGTGCGCCAGACGGTGGCTTCGTCGCTCAACGCTCGCTTCGGTTCCGCGTATACGGCAGACCATATTGTCATGACCACGGGTGCAGCGTGTGCGCTGAACGTGCTCATGCGGACTGTGCTCGATCCGGGCGATGAAGTGGTCGTGTTTGACCCGTGCTACCCGGCGTACAGCGTGTTTGCAGAAACCTTTCGGGCTCATCTGGTCAGGATTCCTTTCGACCAGCAGACCATGCTTCCCGATCTTGTCGCGCTCGAGCGGGCGCTTACGGACAAGACCAAGATGGTTCTGGTCAATACGCCTCACAACCCCACGGGGCTTGTATACCCTCGGGAGACGGCGGAAGGCATCGTCGAAGCCTTAAACGCGCAATGCGCGCAGACAGGTCAAGAGATCATGCTGGTTTCGGATGAGCCCTATCGGGAACTCGTTTACGACGATGCAGAAAACCCCTGGTGGCCAGCACTGTATAAGAATACGGCCGTAGTCTATTCATGGAGCAAGGCCGCATCGGTGGCCGGTGAGCGCATAGGATACCTGGCCGTATCCCCTGAAGTGCCCGACGCCGAGCTGGTTCTTCGTGGCGCACGGCGCTCTTTGGGCGAACTAGGATTTGTGAACGCACCCGCGACGGCGCAGCGCATAGCGTGCGCGTGCGCTAACGACACCATCGACATCTCTTACTACGACCGCAACCGCCTGGCTCTCTACAACGGCTTGGTCGCGTGCGGGCTTTCCCCCTTGCGTGGCAACGGTGCGTTCTACCTGCTGCTTCCAGCGCCCGACGGCAACGAAGCGCAGTTTGTGGAGCGTCTTGCCGGGGAGCAGATCATAGCAGTGGCGGGCGCGTCGTTCGGGTGCCCAGGATACGTGCGGCTTTCGTATTGCGTGTCCCTTGAAACCATAGAGAACTCACTGCCGCATTTCGCGGCAGTTGCTCGCGTGTACAGCGAAACGGAAGGAAATCGCTCGTGAACGATATTGTGGTGGAAAACCTGTCGTTTGCCTACGAAGGTACAGACAGGCTGATTCTCGACGGGATAAGCATGCACATTAACGAAGGAGACTTCGTGTGCCTGCTGGGTCAGTCCGGGTGCGGCAAGTCGACGTTTTTGCGTTTGCTTGCCGGGCTTGAGCATGCAACGTCGGGTTCCATAAAGATGGACGGCGAAGAAATAAAGGGAGCCGACCTGAACCGCAGCGTCGTGTTTCAGGACTACGGGCTGTTTCCTTGGAAGACGGCAGGCGACAACATCCTGCTCGCGTTGCGCCAGCGCTATCCGCAGCGTTCGAAGAAAGAGCTTCGCGAAGTGGCGATCGATATGCTTCAGCAGGTCGGACTGAATGCAGATGTGTATAAGAAGTATCCCAAGGAGCTATCGGGTGGCATGCAGCAGCGTTGCGCCATCGCACGTTCGTTCAGCATGGATCCGCCGGTGCTGCTCATGGACGAGCCGTTCGGCGCGCTCGACGCCGTGACGCGTGCGCGTCTTCAGGACATGCTTCTTTCGCTTTGGAACAACGAAAGTGAAAAGAAGACAGTGTTTTTCGTCACGCATGATGTGGAGGAGGCGCTGTTGCTCGCATCGCGCATCTTCGTGTTCGGGCAGTCCCCCAGCCATATCATCTTCGAGCGCACTATCGATCCCGCAGACAGGAGCACGCGCGAAACGCTCTACAAGTCAACGAAGGTGGCAGAGCTGCGCGAAGCCCTTATTGCCAACATCAATCAAGATGTCATGTCGCGCATGGATTAGACCACGTCGCGCATGGAATAACCAAAAGTAACAACGGATACCAGTATCCGTAGGAACCGCTGAGGGCACAAGGCCCTAAGCAAAAGAGAAAGGGAGACATCAATGGAAAACAAGACACAGATGAGCCGCCGCGCCTTCGTTGGCCTCGGTGCAACCGCTGCGGCAAGCTTGGTGCTTGCCGGGTGCGCATCTTCGGGTGGCAGCTCTGCCGCTTCGAGCTCTGCTGCCGCCAGCTCTGCGGAAGCCTCCGCTGCCGCCAGCTCTGCGGAAGCCTCCGCTGCCGCTAGCTCTGCTGCCGCCAGCTCTGCCGCTGCGAGTGCTGCACCGGCTAACAGTGGCGGACTGACCAAGATCCGCCTGGCCTACGGTGGCGCCGGTCATATCACCACCGAGGTTGCCATGGACCAGGGGTATCTGGAAGAAGAGGGCATCGAAGTCGAATTCGTTCAGTTCGAAAACAACGTGGACTGCTTCGCTGGCCTGTTCTCCGACAAGGTGGACGTTCTTGCTAGCCAGGGCACCAACATGCCCCTGCAGCAGATCGGCTCTGGCAACCCGCTCGTCATTTTCGGCCGCTACATGATGACGGGCTGCATGCCCATCGTGGCCAAGAAGGGCACGAAGTGGAACGGCCCCGAAGACCTGATCGGCAAGACGCTGGCATCGAGCGGCAACGAATACGCCGTCATGGGTCCGCTGCTGGACATGGGCTACAACCCCATCGAAGAGATTAACCTCATGGTTCTGAACAACCATGCTGACCGCCTGGAAGCCGTGCGCGCCGGCGAAGCCGACTACGCCATCGTGGGCACCTCCCAGAACTACAACGTGAGCCAGATGGACGACCTGGAAGTTATGGCCTATGAAAGCGACGTCACGCCCAACTACTCCTGCTGCGTGGCCGACTGCAACGCCGACTTCTTGGCTAACAACCGCGACGCTCTGAAGGGCCTGCTCCGCGCCTGGCTGCGCGCCCTTTCCTTCTACAACCGCAACAAGGATTACTGTATCGACCTGAACGCCAAGAACGTGAATTCCCCGCGCGAGTACATCGAAGTGTTCGCCAACAACGAGCATTACCGCATGAACGTCGACCCGGGCAAGAAGGTCGTCGAGCGCGCCTGGAACTGGATGGGCGAACTGGGCTTCCTGGACGAAGGCTGGGAAGGTATCGACCTGGATTCCCACATCGACACGAGCCTCTATGAAGAAGCTCTGGCCGAAGCAACCGAGAAGTACGGCGCCGAAGACCCCGATTTCTACAAGCAGGCAGCGGAGTTCTTCACCGAGTTCAACGCCTAAAATCATGAATAAGGTCACGGACTTCGTAAAACAGTACTGGATCACGGCCATCGTCTTTTTGGCGTTGGCCGCCCTGTACAAATATGCGACCGATGCGCATATGCTCGATCCGGTGCTGTTCCCTACGGTGGACAAGATCGGGGGCTCTATCAGCCGTAATCTGGATTCCATGCCTACGAACTTCGTTTCGTCCATGGGCATCCTGATACCGTCTCTGATCATTGGCGCGATCGTGGCCCTCGGGCTGGGGGTGCTTATGGGTTTGCACCCCCGGTTCAGGAAGACGATCTATCCGCTCATCTACGCCATCAGCGTTATCCCGGCCATCCTGCTTTCGCCGTTTGCGCTGCACATGATGCCAAACTTCTATTCGGCGTCCATTTTCCTGATCGTGTACGGGTCGATCTGGGCAACGCTGTTTTCTACGGTCAACGGCATCATGGCGATCGACAGGCGCTACTTCGACAACGCGGACACGCTGAGACTTTCGGGTTTGAAACGGCTGTGGCACGTAACCCTGCCATCGGCCATGCCCACCATTCTTGCCGGTATGGTCACGTCGTTGCGCGGCGCGTTCCTCATGCTCTGCTTCGCTGAAATGTACGGATCCCAGTACGGCATGGGTTACTTCGTGAAGCGCAATGCCGACATGGGCCTGTTCGACAACATGTGGGCGGGCTTCATCTTCATGACGATCATCTTGGTGATCATCATGCAGGTGTTCGAGAGAATCAAGAACTACATTTTGCGCTGGACGATCGATTAGGCAGGCGAGAAATGAGTTCCGAGTTCGTTGACAATGCGTACAAAACCGGCGCGGGCCGCTACCTGCAAGAAAGAGGCGCGCTTTCCCTTTTGGGAAAGGAAGCGCTTCTGCTGGGAAACAAAGCCTTTGTGCTAGGCGGCCCGTGTTCCTATTCTCTCGTGCGCGACGCGGTGGAGTCCTCCCTGTCCACTGCGTCGGTGCCGTTCGAGGTTGCCATCTACGATGCCGCTCCGAATCGTGCAGACATGGCAGAGCTGGGCGACAAGGTTCGCTCGTCGGGCTGCGATGTCGTCGTGGGTGTAGGCGGCGGGCGGATGATGGACGCGGCCAAAGCTGTGGCTTGCAGCGCGTCGGTGCCTGTCGTCGAAGTGCCGACGAGCATGGCAACGTGCGCCGCCTATTCGCCGCTTTCGGTCATGTATTCCGCGGAAGGCGCGGCCGAAGGTGTGTGGCGGTTCACCCGCGAAATCGACGCCGTCATTGTGGACGTGGACGTAATGGCGAAGCAGCCACCACGCCTTGTGGCGGCCGGTATTCTGGATGCCATGGCGAAAGCAATCGAAATCGAGAACGGTGGGTCGGGCATCGCGTGCGAAGCCGGACAGGCTCAGCGTTTTGCCGCCTACCAATACGCGCGTGTGAACTACGACTTGCTCTGGCGCTTCGGTGCGCAGGCGTACCGCGACGCTGCAGCTGGGGAAGCGAGCGAGGCGGTCGAATGCGTCGCCTTCGCCAACATCGTGCTGACGGGCATGGTGAGTTCCCTGACCAGAGGATTTCACCAGACAGCGCATGCGCATCGACTCTACGACGGCCTGCGTACCTACTTCGGTCCCGAGGCGAAGCCGTGGTTGCATGGAGAGCTGGTGGCGATTGGCCTGCTTTTGCAGCTCGTGTACAACGGTGCCGCCGATCGTGTTTCGGAGCTGCGGGATTTCATGCAATCCATGAACATGCCGGTAACGTTGGGGCGGATCGGGGTCGCAAAAGAAGACCCCCGTTTCGCCGAGCTTTACGACTACGTGGCCCATACGGAATTCGTGCATGAAGGACCTCTGTGGCAGGAACGCATCGCCCAGGGATTCGACACGATCGCATAATTATAAGGCGGCCCGTTCTCCGGTAGAAGGAGGCGGGGCGCATGTTGCGCTAGCCGCATCGATGCTATTTCTGGCGCAGTTTTCATCTATCTGAGAATGATGCGCTTCAGGTAACGAGGAAAGAAGGAAACAATGGAACAAATCGACTGGGAATCTATGGGCTTTTCAACGTTGGCCGTCCATGGTGGCCAAGACCCTGATCCTGCGCACGGCGCGCTTGCAACGCCCATATACCAGACGTCGACGTTCTGCTTCGACGATGTAGAAGACGGCAGGCTGAAGTTCTTGGGCGAGCGTGCGGGGTACGCCTACACGCGAGGCGGCAATCCCACGACGCGCGCGCTCGAAACGAAGGTGGCCCTGCTGGAAGGCGGGCAAGAATGCATCGCCACGTCTTCAGGCATGGGCGCTATCAGCTCTGTTCTCCTGACGCTGCTCTCTTCCGGCGATCATGTGGTCATGGGCAACTGCGTGTATGGTTGCACCAATGTGGTCATCCAGGAAGTGCTCCCGAAGTTCGGCATCGAGATGACGGCTGTGGACACTTGCGATCTGGCTGCGGTGGAAGCCGCCATCACCGACAAGACCAAGATCGTGTACTTCGAAACGATCAGCAATCCCATGACGCGAGTGACCGACATCGCCGCCATTTCCGAGCTGGCTCATAGCAAGGGAATCAAGGTTATTGCCGATTCCACGTTCTCGCCCACCCCTATAGCGCGCCCGCTCGCCTTGGGGGCGGACATCGTCGTTCATAGCGCTACGAAGTACCTGAACGGCCACGGCGATGTCATCGCGGGCCTTATTGTGGGAACGAAAGAAGATCTTGGGCCCATTCGCACGCTTGGTTCTACGAAAACATGCGGAAGCACGCTAAGCCCCCACGACGCGTTCCTGGTGCTGCGCGGCCTGCAGACGCTCGGCCTCCGCGTGGAGCGCCACTGCAGCAATGCGCTGAAGCTTGCGCGCTTTTTGGAAGAAAGCCCCCTTGTAGAAACCGTGCTCTACCCGGGGCTTGAGTCCCATCCCGACCATGAGGTTGCCATGCGCCAGTTCAAGGACGGCATGTCTTCGGGAATCCTGTCGTTCGAGATGAAGGATGGCATCGGCGGCTTGTCGAGCAAGGAAGCGGGCATCCGCGTGGTCGACGCGCTCAAGATCCCCCATATCGCCGTGAGCTTGGGTGACCCGTCTTCTTTGGTCGAACACCCGGCAACTATGACGCACCG
>CAMORQ010000121.1 GCA_946623915.1 uncultured Coriobacteriaceae bacterium
CTGCGCGTACGAAGTGCGCTCATGTTGCCGGTCGGCCGCAGAGCATCCATCGGCTTCACTCCATCCGATATCCGTATCGACCCACGCTGTTCTTGCTGCGGGCTCGAAGATGTCGGTTGGGATTTTTGGCCCTTGGGGATAGGCTCCAAGGGACGCAGGGTCGGAAATCCTGCGTTTAAACCACCAGAAAGGTAAGGAACAATGGCTACTCCTCGACTGAAGGAAAAGTACACGACCGAAATCGTTCCGGCGCTGGAAAAGCAGCTTGGCGTTGACAACGTCAACCAGATTCCACGCCTGAGCAAGATCGTCGTCAACATGGGCGTTGGCGCCGCGGCAGCGGATGCCAAGTTGCTCGAAGGTGCAGTTGCCGACATGCGCGTCATCACGGGTCAGCAGCCCGCCATCACGCGTGCCAAGAAGTCCATCGCAGGGTTCAAAATCCGCGAGGGCATGGCAATCGGCTGCAAAGCCACGCTGCGCGGCGATCGCATGTGGGAGTTCCTCGACCGCCTGCTGGCGACGGCCCTGCCGCGCGTCCGCGACTTCCGCGGTCTGCCCACCACCAGCTTCGACGGCCGCGGTAACTACACCATGGGCATCACCGAACAGCTGATCTTCCCCGAAATCGATTACGACAAGATCGACCGCACCCGTGGCATGGACATCACCTTCGTCACGACGGCCGAAGACGACGAGAGCGCGAAAGCCCTGCTCGACGCACTGGGCTTCCCGTTCAAGAACAACTAGGGTTCCTCCCGGTATTCGGGTTGAATAGAAAGAAGGAATGCAATGGCAAAGAAATCGATGATCGCCAAAGCAAAGCGCGAGCCGAAGTTTTCGACCCGCCAGCACAACCGCTGCACTCGCTGCGGACGTCCCCGTGCGTACTACCGCAAGTTCGGGCTGTGCCGCGTGTGCCTGCGCGAGTTGGCTAACAAAGGCGAACTTCCAGGCGTGACGAAGGCTTCCTGGTAGGCAGTTATCCGTTTACGCTTGAGTGCCCCCGGACATCAGGCGCGCAGGTCATGGGCCGGCGCGAACCGGACGGAGAGGCTCATCAAGGACCAAAGGAGAAAACAACATGAGCATGAACGACCCCATCGCAGATATGCTTACGCGCGTGCGTAACGCTAACTCTGCGGGACACGACACGGTGAGCATGCCCTCGAGCAAGAAGCTTGTGGAAATCGCTCGCATCATGAAAGAAGAGGGCTACATCGACGCCTACGACGTCGAACCCTCCCAGCCGCGCGATGTTTTGCAGATCACGCTGAAGTACGGCGAAAAGAAGTCCCGTACCATCCGCGGTCTGAAGCGCATCAGCAAGCCCGGTCTGCGCATCTACGCGGGCAAGGACGAGTTGCCCCGCGTGCTCGGCGGTCTCGGCACGGCAATCATTTCGACATCGAGCGGCGTAATGGCCGACCGCGATGCCCGCGCAAAGGGCGTTGGCGGCGAAGTCATCGCCTATATCTGGTAGAAGGGAGGGGTAGAGTATGTCACGTATCGGCAAGCAGCCCATCCCCGTGCCCGCAGGCGTCGACGTTAAGATCGACGGCCACACGGTCACCGTCAAAGGCCCCAAGGGCGAGCTCACGCGCAGCTTCACTGACATCCTGACCATAAAGCAGGAGGGCGAAGAAATCGTCGTTGAGCGTCCCGACGACAGCCGCGAGGCCAAGAGCATGCACGGTCTGACCCGTACGCTCATCTCCAACATGGTCGTGGGCGTTTCCGAAGGCTTCTCCAAGAAGCTCGAACTGGTCGGCGTCGGGTACCGCGCTCAGCTGAAGGGCAAGGACCTGGAAATGCAACTGGGCTATTCGCATCCTGTTCTCGTTGAAGCACCCGAGGGCATCACGTTCGAGTGCCCCAGCCAAAACGAGATCGTCGTTTCCGGCGCTTCGAAGGAAGCCGTCGGCCAGGTCGCAGCCAATGTGCGCGCTTGGCGCAAGCCCGAACCGTACAAGGGCAAGGGCATTCGCTACGAAGGCGAATATGTACGTCGCAAGCTTGGCAAAGCAGCCAAGTCTGACTAGCGGTAAGGTGAAGGGAGTATACGCATGAAGAAGCTTAAAGCAAAGCAAGCTGGCCTGCGCCGCCGCCATACCCGCGTCCGCGGGAAGATTTCGGGCACGGCCACGCGTCCGCGCCTGTGCATCACGCGCAGCAACGCTAACATCTACGCCCAGGTCATCGATGACGTTGCGGGCAAGACCCTCGTCGCGGTTTCCACGATGGGCCCGGATTTCAAGGCCACGAACAAGAGCGGCGCAACCGTCGAAGGTGCGGCCGCGCTGGGCGAGATCATCGGCAAGAAGGCTAAGGATGCAGGCATCACCGAGGTCGTGTTCGACCGTGGTGGCAACCTGTATCACGGGCGCATCAAGGCGTTGGCCGAAGGCGCACGCGAAGCTGGACTCGTTTTCTAGGAGAGGGCAAGGTATATGGCTCGTAAACAAGAAATGAACCCTGAAGTTCCCGAGCTTCAGGAGCGCGTGGTCTACATCAACCGCGTTTCGAAAGTGGTCAAGGGCGGTCGTCGCTTCGCTCTCACGGCGCTCGTCGTCGTCGGCGACGGCAAGGGCAACGTCGGTATCGGCATGGGCAAGTCCCAGGAAGTGCCCATCGCCATTTCCAAGGGCGTCGAAGACGCGAAGAAGAACATGTTCAAGGTGCCGCTCACCGAAACCGGCACGCTGCCTCACGAAGTGCTGGGCGTCTACGGTGCCGGCCGCGTGCTCATGAACCCCGCCACTCCTGGTACCGGTGTTATTGCCGGTGGCCCGGTTCGTGCGGTCATGGAGCTTGCCGGTGTGCAGAACGTGCTCACCAAGAGTTTGGGCACCGACAACGCCATGAACGTGGTGAAGGCGGCAGGCGAGGGCCTGCGGTCCATGGAGGGTCCCGAGGACGTTGCGGCACGCCGCGGCCTGTCGGTATCCCAGATCTACGGCTTCAACGCCAAGAAAGACAAGGAGTAGGACATGGCAGACAAGAAGATGCGTGTCAAGCAGGTGCGCAGCTCGATCAGCTGCCCTGCCGACCAAGGTAAGACGCTTCGCGCGCTCGGCCTCGGCAAGATCGGCCGTGCGGTCGAAGTAACCGACAACGATTGCACGCGCGGCATGGTTTTCAAAGTCAAGCATTTGGTCGAAGTGGTCGAGGATTAGTCCTCGGCCATTTGGCCATTTGTTAACCGATAGGGTACAATCCTCAATCGTGTGTTTTTGGGAGTTAGCTGGCGGCGAGCTGCCAGCGGCGGGGGAACCCGCGCAAAGCGAAAGGAAGAAAGATCATGGAACTCAAAGATTTGCAACCGGCAGAAGGGGCTCGTAAGGCCCGCAAGCGCGTGGGCCGCGGTCCCGCATCCGGCACGGGCAAGACGTCCGGCCGCGGCATGAACGGCCAGCATTCCCGTGCTGGCGGCGGCAAGCGTGCCGGTTTCGAAGGCGGCCAGACGCCTTTGGCCCGCCGTCTGCCCAAGCTGCCCGGCTTCACCAACATCAACCGCACGGAATACGTGCCGGTGAACGTGTCCCGTCTCGAAGAGAAGTTCGAAGCGGGTGCTGTCGTCGACGGCGAGTCCCTGGTGGAGGCCGGCATCATCAAGCATGCCGACGCGCTGGTCAAGGTGCTTGGCGATGGCGAAATCACCAAGGCTCTTACGGTTAAAGTGGACAAAGTATCTGCTTCTGCCCAGAAGAAGATCGAAGCAGCGGGAGGGAAGGTCGAACTGCCTTGCTAAAGTCACTTGTTGAAGCGTTCAAGGTACCCGAGCTGCGGAACAAGATTCTGTTCACGCTGGCTATCCTTGCCTTGTACCGCTTCGGTGCGTTCATTCCGGTTCCCGGCATTCCCATGGCCGAATTTGCGCAGGCCTACGAAGAGGCGTCCGGTGCTTCCGGTGGTGCTGCCATGACGCTCATCGACGTGTTCAGCGGCGGCGCGTTGTCGAACTTCAGCGTGTTCGCCTTAGGCATCATGCCCTACATCACCGCATCGATCATCATGCAGCTGATGCAGGGCGTTATTCCCGCGGTCGGTCGCTGGGCCAAGGAAGGCGATGCCGGCAGGCGCAAGATCACCCAGGCCACGCGTTGGCTTACGCTTGCATTGGGTCTGATTAACGCTGTTGGTTACTTGTTCTTGTTCCAGAGCGCAAGCTACGGCGTGGTGCTGCCCGAACCGCGGATCCTCACGAGCATCCTTATCGTCTTCACGTTGGTCGCGGGTACGGCGTTCATCATGTGGATGGGCGAGCTTATCACCCAGCGAGGGGTGGGCAACGGCATGTCTCTGATCATCTTCACGAGCATCGTGTCCCGCGTGCCTTCCGCCATTTTCCAGAGTGCGACCAGCCAATCCGACAGCGGCATGGGCATTGCAGTCACGCTGCTCATCCTGGCCGTCGTTGCCGTGGCGATTCCCGCCATCATCTTCATGGAGCGCGCCCAGCGCCGCATTCCGGTGTCCTATGCCAAACGCATGCAGGGCCGCAAGATGGTCGGTGGCCAGTCCACCTACATCCCCCTGAAGGTGAACGCGGCAGGCGTTATCCCCATCATCTTCGCCAGCTGCTTGATTTACTTCCCGGCTCAGATCGCCGTGTTGTTCAACGTGCAGTGGCTCTCCGGGTTCGCCGACGCCATTTCGTCCGGCCCGCTTAACTGGATCCTGAACTTCGCGCTCATCGTGTTCTTCGCGTACTTCTACACCTCGATGGTGTTCAATCCCGAAGAGCTTTCCGACAACCTGCGCAAGCAGGGCGGCTTCGTGCCCGGCGTTCGTCCGGGTTCGGCCACGGTGCAGTACATCAAGGACGTCATCAACCGCATCACGCTTCCTGGAGCTTGCTTCATCGCGCTGATCGCCGTTGTCCCGTCCATTCTGTTCAGCTTCACGAACAACCAGCTTATCCAAGCTTTCGGCGGCACGTCCATCCTCATCATGATCGGCGTTGCCTTGGACACCATGTCCAAGATCGAAAGCCAGTTGAAGATGTACAACTACGACGGATTCTTCAAGTAGGCGTTACCGCGCATGTGCATGAGAAGGGGCTGCCGATTCGGCGGCCCTTTTGTTTTGGGTGCCCACCTTCCTGAAACGTTGCGATCAAGTGGGGCTAACAACAGGCATTTTATAAAAGTTGGAAGGTTTTGGAAGGTCGTTCTCGGCCTTTTTCGCGCATTCTATGAATAGAACTTTGTCTGTTGGTACGACACATTTTGTGTTTAGGTCTCGTGGGAGGATGCTTATGCGCAGGGTCTATGGTTTACCTCGCCTACCGTTCGCAATCGTTGTGTTCGCTGTTTTGGCGCTTGGCTTGGTTGCTGCTGCGCCAGCGCATGCGGCTAACGAAGGGTATTGGACCGACTGGCACGGATGGAGCGATTGGTCGGCTACGCCTGTGCAGGGCAGTGATGCGCGTCAAGTCGAGACGCGCCAGGTGCCGACGAGCTACGACATGGAAGTTTACGTTTGCGGGGATTCTCATGGTGTAAGAAGCTACCTGGCGCATATGCAAGGTGGTTACAGCCAACGTGCGCATTACAAGGAGACGTGGCCTGCGGACCGTGTTAACAGTGTTGCTACGGTGCCTCAAGGCGCGTATCACAACGGTCCGTCAAGTGTCGCGGGTAGGGTTGTTGGGCCCGGGACAGGTTATCTGGACCAGAACCAGGTGCCGTTTTTCATCGTTGGGACCAACTACGAAACTCAGTATCGCTATCGCGAACGCACCTGGATTGCCATCCACACCATTACATGGGTGTCAGATGGGGTAACCCTTAAGACCGATGAGGTGAACAATGGCCTCGTTCCTATGTACTCGGGCGCTGTTCCCATCAAGAAGGCGACGCCGCAGTATTCCTATAAATTCAAGGGTTGGTCGCCTGCGGTGGCTGCAGCTTACGATGATGCCGTATATACTGCCACCTTCACGTCCTCTTTGCGTTCGTATACGGTCATCTTCACGAACGGGATCGGTAAAACGCTCACAACCCAAAAGGTTGTCTACGGCAAGGCGGCAACCGCCCCTGCCGCCCCCAAACGGAGTGGTTATACGTTTTCCGGATGGGACAAATCGTTTTCTCGTATCACGGGAAATCTGACCGTCTCGGCGAGATGGAAACTGAGGGATGGAAAGACATTGCTCGCCGGATGGACTGTCTCTGGCTAGTCGATGGGGAGAGCGCGTATTCCATGGGCATCGTTGCAGGTGACGGTTGCTGCGACAATAGGCTTGGAACAAGCCGGAGTCGCGTATGGCGCTCAGCGCTTCGGCAAATTGTACTTTTGTATCTCAGCGGGTAATGACATAATGAGTGACAATGAGTTTCCGGTTGAAGGGATGGATGATGAACCGTAGGTTGTGTGCTTTTATTGCTGCATTCGCG
>CAMORQ010000122.1 GCA_946623915.1 uncultured Coriobacteriaceae bacterium
CGGATGTTGTTGCGCTTGATGAAGTCGCGACGGTAGATGGCGGACCAGATGCTCGGCTGAAGAAGGGCAATCGTGGGGTCGGTGTCGACATTGAGCGCAACTCCATAGTCGTGGCCTTGCAAGTGCTCGACGAAATGGTCGACGCCAGGATCGCTTTCGCGCGCGTAGAAGTTCGACTTCACCACGTCGGCGTCATGTTCCCGGGCAATGGCGAGCAGGGAAGCGAACATGTCGGGTTCGGCGAAATCGTCAGGATCGAGGGTGCCTATGAATTCGCCGTCAGCCGCCGCGATGCCCGCGTTCATCGCGTGTCCGTATCCGCGGTTTTCGCGCAGCGCCATCACGCGCAGGATGTGACCGGCCCCTTGCGCATAGCGTGCTTCGTATGCGCGAAGGATTTCCACGCATCCGTCGGTCGATCCGTCGTCGACGCAGATGATTTCCATACTTGTTGGCGACACCGTTTGGGCAAGAAGGCTGTCGAGTGCCTCGCGCACATAGCGCTTAACGTTGAACACGGGTACGACGACCGATATTTCGATGGTGCCACCGACCATGTCATGATGATACAACAGTGCAGCTGGCGGCGCGCACGCGAGTTGCTCCGCGCCGCTCTGTTCGAACGTGCCGTAGACGAGGTGCGTGAAGCCGTATAATCACGGGGACAGTAAACGAACAGAGGTTGCAACGTGGTAGAAACGCCCGACAACATGCCAAGGAAGCGCGGGTTTTTCGCGCGGCTTTTCAGCGGCCGTGCCGATATGGGCGATAAGTACAACGTGAACGTTCCGTTCATCCGCCTGTTCGACAAGGAAAACCGCGCATCCGTCGCTTGGCTGTGGGCCAATTCGGCGGCCTATCGCAGTCGGATTCTGGCATCTGCGATAGTTTCGTGCGTCATCACGTTCGTCGGCGTGCGTCTTGCCCTGGTTAGCAAGGATATGCTCGACGCTGTGCAGATAGGCGATGCCGACCGCTTCGTGCGCGCTGCCATTGTGCTTGTGGGCGTGACCATTGCCGTGCAGGCCGCCACCATCGCGAACAACTACTTCATCGAGCAAACGCGCCAAAGCCTGCTCAAGCACCTGCGCAACAAGTTTTTCCACATGCTCGTTTCCAAAGACTACGGCGAAGTGTCCCGTTCGAGCACGCAGGACCTGATCAACCGCCTGATGAACGACACGAACACGGTTTCCGACATTATGGTCGGCTTTCCCTACAAGCTTGCCACGTCGCTGACTACGTTTGCGACCGCTGTGAGCGTGCTGTTCGAACTCGAGCCCATTTTCATTCTCATTGCGGTGGCTAGCGTGGTGCCCGGCATTGTTGTGCAACGCTTCACCATGCCCATCGTGCGCGAGTTCTCGCAGGTTGAACGGTCGTTGAACGTGCGAGTCGGGGCGTTTCTGCAGGAAAACGTCATGCAGATGAGCGTGGTTCGCGCGTTTGGCGCGACCGAGCGTGCCGAACGCAATGCCGAAGGGGTGTTCGAGTCGCGTCGGGCCTTTGCGATGGACAAGCGCATGTGGGACAGCCAAATCGGGGTTTTAAGTGCGCTTTACGGCGTCCTTATCGGCACGGGGCTCACCGTTTACTGCGGCTACCAAATCCTGCGAGGCTCCATGACGTTCGGGTCGATGGGCGCGCTCATCACCATATTCGCCCAAGTCAGGACCCCCATGAAAGATCTGTTCGCCCTCGTTCCGCAGCTTATGGCTAGTTTTGTGAACGTCGATAGGCTCAGAGAAATCGAGGCGTTCGACAATCAGGTAGGCGAAGTGGGCAGCGAAGAAGAGGCCATCGCTTTTTACCGCGACGAGCTGCTTTCGTTCGGTTTGGAAGATGCGTGGTTTACGTATCCAGCCGTTGCGCCCGACAGCGTCGAAACCGCCGAGGAAAGCGCCGAACAGCGCAATCCAGTGCTCAAGGGGCTCTCGATCGACATCGGCAAAGGCGAGGCCGTAGCCATAACGGGTGCCTCGGGGCTGGGCAAAAGCACTATCGTGAAAGCGCTTCTGGGTTTGTACACGCTGGACTCGGGGCAGCGATTCGCGACCACGCGCGCGGGTAGAGTTGCGCTCGACTCGCGCTACCAGCGCATGTTCGCCTATGTGCCGCAGGGCAACCTGCTCATGCGCGGCACTATCCGCGAGGTGGTCAGCTTCGGCACAGAGGTGGAGCCTTCGAACGACGATGCGATATGGGATGCTTTAAGAATTGCGTGCGCAGACGAATTCGTGGGCGAGCTTCCGGGTGTCCTTGACGCGAATCTGGGCGAGCTGGGCAGCGGCCTTTCCGAAGGACAGACGCAGCGCATTTCCATCGCGCGTGCCATTTTCAGCGGGCATCCCATTCTCATGCTCGATGAAGCGACGAGCGCACTCGACGAAGAGACCGAAAAGCGCCTGCTTGTGAACCTGCGCGATTTGGCTGGTCGCACGGTGGTCGTGGTGACGCATCGGCCTTCGGTCGTGGCTATTTGCGATCAGAACCTGCATTTCGGGGATGGGGAGCTTTAGCGCATGGGTCGGGATTTCTTCATACGTCTCGCGGACTTGACCGTGAGCATCGCAACCCTCCATGACGAAACGTATGGGCTTTGCGCGGACTACCTCTGCGACGCGTGCGCACGCCCGGACATTTCCCTCGCAACCGATCAAGCCGCCATCGATTACGAACGTGCTCAGGACAAGGTGGGCAGCTTCAGCGACGCCTACTACGAGACGCTGGCGGTCTACCGCGCGATAGCCGAGCAGCTTCCGCGGTTTGGGCGGTTGCTTGTGCATGGGTCCGCCGTTGCGATTGGCGATTCCGCTTGGCTTTTCATGGCGTCAAGCGGTACGGGAAAGTCGACCCATACGCGCTGGTGGCGGGCGGAGTTTGCAAGTGAGTCGCCTTACATGGTCAACGACGACAAGCCCATTTTGTGCCTTGGTGCCGACGGTGTGTTCGTCTACGGCACGCCATGGGACGGCAAGGAACGCCTGTCGTCCAACACGCGTGCGCGTTTGGAAGGTGTCGGTCTGCTCGAGCGCGGGGAGTTCGACCATGTCGACCCTCTTCCCGCATCCAAAGGCGTTTCCTCGGTCGCCCCGTACGTGTATCGGCCGACAGGGCGCGATTCGGCACTTGCCACCATGGGACTACTCGAGCGCCTGGTTGCCGAGGTCCCTCTGTTCAAAGCGCATGTCACCAACAGCGCCCACGCCGCCCGCGTTGCCCGCAGCACCATGAACAGGGGACGGGTTTTTCGTTCATTTTGATCGACGGAGTATGAACGCGCGGCGGGTTTTTCGTTCATTTCGTCGTCGCATCTTGCTCCGAACTTACAATGCAAACCCCGTAGCGTTCGAATGGAGGATCGTATGCCGAGATCACGGCGCAAACAAAGCGAATCGTCCATCTACCATGTGATTAATCGCGGAGAAGGCCGACAAATAATATTCGAAAACAATGCCGACCGCGCCTTTTTCATGAGTAAGCTGGCCACTCTGTTGGAAGAGGAGGGCGGAAGTTTGCTGGCATGGTGCCTCATGGACAACCACTTTCATTTCCTGGTCATCATTTCGCACGAGCGCCTTAAAGTGCTTATGCACAGACTCCAAACGAGCTATGCGGGCTATTTCAATAGAGTTCACGAACATGTCGGAGCGGTGTTCGGCGGCCGTTTCAAAAGCGAGCCCGTCGATACAGACGAGTACCTGATGACCGTCGTTCGCTACATTCACGATAACCCGCGGAAAGGGGGCGTTTGCAGCGGGCTTCCTTACCAGTGGAGCAGCTACCGGGAGTACTGTGGCGAAAAGGGCTTTGCAAATACCGATTTCGTGCTTGGTGTATTCGACGGTGTTAAGCAGTTCAAAGCGTTCCATGATGCCGAGTATGGCGATGTGCGTTGCCTGGATATAGGCGATGTCCCTCGTCGCAGTATAAATGACGAAGCGGCAAGGCTGGCTGCTGAAGAACTGCTCGGCAAGGGCGTGATCGATTCCCTGAAAAGGGCTGACCGGCAGACGCGCGACAGATCTCTCGTCGCCCTCAAGGAAAGCGGGCTAAGTGTCAGGCAGATTCAGCGCTTGACGGGCATATCTCTCGGCGTGATTTCAAATGCGGGCAGACGAGCGTGAACAGGGGACGGGTTTTTCGTTCATGCTGTTCGATACAGGCTGCGGACCCTTCCTCTTGTCACAATATGAACCAAACCTGCTTCGTGCCCATTACCTATTGTCTTTTCGCGTTTGCCAAGAAAAGATGAACGAAAAACCCGTCCCCCGTTCATGCTATGGTGGACGTGTACGTGAAATATCTGGTGTTGCGCGGGAGGGAACCATGAAGATAAAGGCTGACTACGTTGTCTACGACGCCAACGATGGTGAAAAGCTTGCTGTGGCCACGGGCGACGAGATGAAGAACTTTTCAGGGTTGCTTCGCGCGAACAAGTCAGCTTCTGTGATTTTGGATTGTCTGGCGCAGGAGACTACCGAAGAGCAGATCGTCGATGCTCTGGCTGGACGATTCGACGCGCCGCGCGAAACGCTTGCCGCCGATGTGGCCAACGTGCTCGACACGCTACGCAGCGTCCAAGCTCTCGAAGAATAGATTGAGAATAAGCAGGGAGCGAGCTTGCCGTTCATCTTTCGTGCCGGCGAAGGTGGAGGGTGCCCAGGCGCGTCTCCTATCGGCTCCCGTTGAGAGATGAACGAAAAACCCGTCCCCTGTTCATCCCCTGTTCATCGAGAGATGAACGAAAAACCCGTCCCCTGTTCAGATGGATCCCGTTGAGAGATGAACGAAAAACCCGTCCCCTGTTCATCGGTTTCGGATGCGGGTGAGTTCCTGCTCGAACAGGTCGGGGTCGTGCACGAACGCGGGGCCGATTGCGCGGACGCTCTCGGGTAGCAGGGCGGTCTGTTCGGCGTAGTGGGCGTAGGTGTCGTCTATGCGCAGCCGCACGAGCTCCTGGAAGCGCTTCGGCGCATGGCAGATGAAGGTGCGCGCGAGAATGCTGATGGAATTGGCCACGTAGGCTTCGGCGACGGCGCGCGCGTCGTCGGGCAGCTCTGCGGATTCGACTTCGGCTATCATCGCATAGATCACATCGACGGCATCCATGAGGCGCTTGGACGTGACGCGTGTGGTAAGCGACGGGTGGTCACCGATGTGGTACGTGTAGAAGGGCAGGTCGATCCGCTGCATCGTGGCACCGGCGAGAATGATGCGCAGAAGCCACAGCTGGTCTTCGAAGATGCGGCCCTCGTCGAAGACGATGCCGTTCTCTTTCAGGAAGCGGGTGCGCACGAGCTGCACGCAGGGCGTGATGATGTAGAGCCCCGAGCGCAGCGCGCATTCCATGTAGCGCCACATTTCCGTCGGCCCCCGCGCGGCCAGTTCGGCTACGGGCCCTTCGAACAGGCTGCGGTTCGCGTAGTCGCCCCAAACCAGGTCCACAGGCGCCGCTTCCGCCGCGGCAAGGAGCTTCTCGCAGGCGTTAGGCGCGATGGCGTCGTCGCTGTCGACGAGCAAGATCCAATCTCCGCGGGCTGCCTCTATGGCGCGGTTGCGCGCAGCGGCAAGGCCCTTGTTGACCTGGTGGAACACGACCGTGTTCGCGTGGGCGGCGGCGAATCGGTCGCAGGTTTCGCCGGAGCCGTCGTCCGCCCCGTCGTCGACCAGCACGACTTCTATTGCATCGAAGATGGTTTGCGCGGCAAGCGAATCCAGGCATTCCGCGAAGTAGTCCCCAGGGTTGTACACCGGGATGATGATGCTTATCTTAGGAGCGGTGTTGCCCATACGCCTCCTGCCAAAGGATTCCGTATTTCGCGTGCATGTTTATTCGCAGCGCTTCGCTATAGAGTATAGTATGCACGTACTAGGTATGAAAACCGAGCGGAGGGTACCATGGAGAAATACGTTACCGCTGAAATCGAAGTGGTCAACATCGAAGAGGACGTCATCACGGCGTCTGTTACGAGTTGCGAAGCACGTTATCCCCAGTTCGCCAATACCTCGATGGCCACCGGTTGGACGGTTCACTACAGCGACGGCTCCACCGCCAATTTCTCTGGGCCCGACAAGCCTGCTATGTGCCCGTAATCCACGACTGCAGACAGCTTTTACCTATCTCGTCCGGCGCATGTGCGCCGGACGTTCTTTTTCGTCCCGGATGCTATGATGAGTACGCAACGTCCCCAATGGCAAGGCAGGGTCCGCATGACCGCACGCACCTACGAAGAAGAGCTCTCTCGCGCTGGAACGGTGGCGTTTCCCGTGCGTGGCGTGAGCATGTGCCCGCTTGTC
>CAMORQ010000123.1 GCA_946623915.1 uncultured Coriobacteriaceae bacterium
CAGCAGCTTCGGAATCGTCGTCGAGCACCTCTTCTTGGACTTCCTGAACGTCTTCGTCAAGCTCTTCTTTCTTAGCACGTCTGGAAGAGAAGGCACCTCCATGCCAGATGCGGCCGTCTTCGCTGACGCTGCCTTCATCGATGCCGGCATTGGCGCCATCATCTGCGACATCGTCTACGACATCGTCGTTGCGGAAGCTTTCCCAGCCGCCACGCGCAGCTCCAACCTCTGTGGGGTTGAAGTTTTCGTCCACATCTAACCATTCGGCCGTGCTCTGCTCTTCTTCATTTTTCTTACGGAAGCGCGAGAAGAACCTACTCAGCCTCGACTCGGGCATATCCACGTAGTCGGGGCCGGTTAGTGCGCCGGTTTCGGTAACGTTTTCGTCAAACGTCGAATCGTCGGCGTCGTCGACGTAGCGGTCTTCGGGGTCGAGGTCTGCAACCAGCTCGTCGCCAACAGGCTCGAACGCAGCAGCAGATCCCACCGCAGCGAACGATCCAGTCTTGGACACTTCGGAGTTTTCCTCGTCTGCGACTGCGGCGGCATCGAGCGGCGTGAACTCTCCGGACAACGACGGAATCACGCTGCGCAAAGCAGCCCTTCTCTCGCGCGCTTCGCGCTCGGGATCCTGGCGCACAACTGGGGCTTCTTCAGCTGCACCGACTTGCCCAAGGGGCGCCAGCTTTCCCGTATTGCCAATCGAAGGCAAGGGGATATCGCGGGTTCTGCGATTCGGCGAAGCAGCTATCTGGCTGAAATCGTATGCCTCATCGCCGGCGGGGAGCTCTTGTGGTTCCGCTTCAGCAGCGCCTGCGCCCGCTTCGCGCAGGGCCGTCACGTCGATGGGCTTCATTTCCGTCGTGGCCCCATTTAGCATCGCCATCTCTTCGTCGGTCATCATGACACTGACGAGGGGTTCGGGCTGCGCCGGTCGCGTTTCGACGACATCCGCTGTTATGTCGGCCGGCGTCACGGAAGGCAGCTCTTCCTGCCACTCGATAGCAAGCTCCTGCTGATCAGCCATGGGCTCCTCTTCGACAATCTCGAGAGCCTCAATTGCGGGCTTTGTCTGTACCACTTCCTGGTCGGGCGCCCATTGACCCGTGGCACCCAAGCTCGCCTCTACGGAGTCGGCGGCTTCTTCTGTTTCATCATCGTCGACATATTCAGCGGCGGTTTTCTCAATCTGTTCCGCCTGTTCAAAAACGCTTTCTTCAGCTTCTACGTCTACAGCACGCTCTTCGCGTGTGTCTTCTGCCTCTGGCGCGACGGCAAACTCGGCGGGCTCTTCGTCTGCCGGGGCATATGCGGCAAAATGCGTTTCGTGCTCCACCGGTTCGTGAGCCTCTTCCTCGATTGGCGCACGACCCACGTCTGGTTCTTCGGCAACAGGCACCTCTACCGAAACCGGGCCCTCGCTAACCTCTTCGGCGTCCACGCTATCTGCCGGCAGTTCGTCGCTTGCGGCAAACATCTCTTGAATGGTGTCGTGCGCGACGATCTGGGGAGCCGTCCCTTCAGGAGCGAAGGTGCGCGGAGGCACATTCGCTGGCCCGCCAACACCTTCGCCGCCCACGCGGGCCGCTTCGTCGAAATGAGCCTGGCTCGACGCGAGCGCGACCTCAAGGGCGTCGGCATAGCGCGAACGGCGAACGGGAGCATCGTCGACCCCCGTCGGCTTGGACGCCTTGGCACGGCCGGCCGTGAACCAACTGGGCTCGTTGGTTGCAGCCTCGTAAGCAGGTACGGAAGGTGCAGTGTAGGCATCGGGCGCGGCCGCGACGTGGGCACCAACCCCTTCTCCGTCCAGCGGCGCGTCCATCAGCTCGCCATCTTCCTGCCCAGGCTGCTCTGGGTAACCATATTCGCCGTAGTCGGGCCGCTGACCACCGTCTGTCGTGGAGATGTAGCTGACCACATCTTCGTTCACGTATTGCCGCAAAGGCTGACCCGTGAGCGCAGCGACCGCCGCTTTTGCAGCCGCCAGACGCTCCCTCTCGGACTGGACGACGCCAGGCGCGTATTCGAGCTGCGCACCTTCTACCACTACGTCTGCGGCATATGCCGCCTCTTCGCCGTGCACGTGCGCAGCGTCCGTCTCTTCAAGCTCTTCTTCAGGCACAGACCCTTCGGAAATAAGACGGGCAACCTCGACGAGCGCGGCAACGCCCGCAGCGTTGTTGTTGGCTGCCTCGTTATACGTTGCCAGCTTGTGCATGACGAAAACAGCGACCGGAACCAGCGTAAACAGTATGCCGACAACCGCCAAAAGCGTGAGCACGCTCACCGCGCCGCCGGTGGCGTGCAGCAAAAACAGGCCCCTGATAAGCCAAATCACCGGCAGCACAACCAAAGCGACGGCCGAACCTTTAACAAGGAAGGGATAGGCGCGGAACAACACGCCGGAAAGCTCGGATTGCACCTTTGCGCTGTCGTAATTGGCGACAAGAACCACCTTGCGCCCGCGCTGGTCTGTTTTACTACCCGGCGTGTAGCGGGCTACCACATTCTGGCTGACGCCCCGCTCGAAGAACCGCGAGAGCAAGGGACGATCCATCAGCTCGAACGCGTAAAGCAGCACACAAACAACGCCCACCAGGAACGCGGGGATGACGAAAATGCGCGAAATGATGGCCAGCAGGGAAAACAGCGCGGTGGCGCCAAAGCAAATGGCCTCGACGATACCCGGATGCGTGAGCGCCGCGAAGTCTTCGATGGTGGCAGCGAATCCCGTGCGCTTTTGTATCTGATCGGCTATGTAGAGCGCGGCCTGTTGCTCTTCTTCGGTGCCAGATGGGCGCGGTCCGATTTCTTGAGACAGGTACTCGATATCTTCCATGATTGTGGGCATGGGTGCACCTTCCAGTTTTACCAGTAAGCCACATTGGGCATAATTGGTTCGAGTATACGCTATTTAAGGGACTTTAAGCCCAGTTGAAACATAAATTCAGGCTCTTTTTACTCTTTAGGGCTCTGTCAGGGCCCGCAGCGCCGCATCAGCCCTCGACGCACGCTTGCGAGCTTCTTGATACGCCTCGTCGGCATCGGCACCTTCTTCCCCGAACACGTCGAGGATGGGTTGCGCGGGATTGTCCGGCAAAGAGGACGCGATCTGGGCCGCTTCTTGCTCGGTGTTGTTGTATGCGATTGCATTTGCGTTTGACGCCGCTTCATCCCCGCTTCGCAACGAAACCGCGCATGCTATGGCATTCTGTAGGGCGTTCCCGCGTTTTTCCAGATAGGTTTCGAATAAGGAGAAGTCTGCCTGAGGGTATTCGACCATTGCCTGGCGAACAAGCACGAGGGCATCCTGGAACAGGGCCACGGACTCTTGAGCTGCTGCAATATCATAATTTGAGGGATTTGCGTCTGCGACAGCACTTCGTGCGGCAGCGTCGGCAGACATGGTTTGCTCCCAGGCCTGCATGGCCAGGTCGGCACCTCGCTTGGCGGTTTTACCCTGCACGAGTGAGATGCGCCCCTTTTCCACGAGGTCTTTGCGGGCAATTGCGGCTTCTTTTATCTGCGAGGCAACCTCGAGGTATTCCGAATCGCTCTTCTGCGATGACACCTCTTCGGCGCGATTGATGGCCCTATCCAGAAGCGACTCGACCGCAGCAAGACTGGAGAGCCTGTCGTTGAGAACCGAATTGGAGCCCTGGGCGGGCATCGCAACGGCGCTATCAAGGGCAAGGATCGCTTCATCCGAGCTTTCTAGAAGTGCGTATGCTTCATCAATGGCAGCACTAGAACGCTGCGTTCGCTCGAAAGCGACCCCTGCTATCCGTGTTCCCGCGAAAACCACCACACCCACAAGCGCTATGGCTCCTAGCACGGCCACAATGCGGCGCGCGCTTCTACGATGCTTGCGAAACACCACTTCAGATTGAGATGCGTATGAAAAAGACGTTGCACCCGACGCGGCCCGGTGGCGCTGCTGGGGAGCCATCCCGAACCCCGACGGTGCGCTCGAGTCGCCCTGCGGCTGTTTGCCGGGCAACGTGAACAAAGAAACCCTGCCGAGTTCGGTCATGTCGCGGGGAGAAAGCCCCGAAACGGGAGCGGCTTCGTCGCGTTTGGCATCGAGCACCGAAAAGGAAAGCTCGTTGGAGGTTCCCGCCGTATGCTGCTTGATGTGCATGGAACCCTTCTTTGGCCCCTTTTTAGCCACGCAGGGCACCTCCTTCGCCCCGTGCAAGCTCGTCAATGATTTCGGCGGCCTTAAGGATGCGCACGTCGCTGCTTGGCATCGACCTAAGGAACAGCTTGCCGTAGCTCTTCGAAATGAGGCGGGCATCGGCAAGAATCACCGACCCCGTATCGGTAGAGCTGCGAATGAGTCTGCCGGCTGCCTGCTTGGTTTCCAGCACGGCCGCCGGAAGCACGTAATGCATCCATGCCTGCGGATCGTTTTTCGCACGCTCGCACGAAAGCGGGTCGGTCGGCTTGGAGAAGGGGAGTTTGGGGATGACGACGGTTTTCAGCGTGCTTCCGGGCGCGTCGAATCCTTCCCAGAAGCTTTTCAGGGCGAATAAAGAGAGGGTTTCATCGGCAAGGAATTCGTCTCTAAGTCCCTTTGTTGAGACACCCCATTTCTGACACATCACCCGCAACCCGTCCGGAGCGAGAGCGAGGCGCACAACCTCGAAGCATTTTTCCATTTCGCGGCGGTTGGTGAAAAGCGAGAGCACTGAACCCCCCTGAGCGCGGTGCACTCCCGTCAAAAACTGCCCGAGCGCTGCAAGGTAAGACGGCGCGTTGGGCTCAGGCAAATCAGACACCACATAAACGACCATGTTGGCATCGAAATCGTAGCTTGAATCCAACTTGCACGTACGCACAGCCGAATATTCGCCAAATCCCAAACCCATCGCGTCGGTGAAGGAATCGAAAGAGTCCGCCACCGCTATCGTCGCCGAAGCGAACACGATGCTGTGCGTGTTCGCATACAGGGTTTCGTTCATGTGGTCCCCCACCGAAAGAAGCATCGCTTCAAGCGATTCGCTGCCTTGCCCCTTGCGCACCAGATGCGCCGCGTAGGCATAGGTGGGAGGACCGGAAAAGAGGATGATTTCGCACGCCGCAATCAAATCTTTCAGGAACAGTGCGCTTGACGCTATCTCGCGCTGCGCCGGCGCTGCCCCAGGAACGCCTTCCATATAGGCCACTAGCTCCTGACATACCCTGATCAAGCGCTCGGCTTCATCGCACATTTCGCGGCCGAGCGAAGCCAAGTTGCCAAACGAATAACTGGAGCGCACGTCGTCGTTGATCCAGAGGTCCACCTTGTCATACGATTTACCGCGTCCCTGCTCTTCGAAGAACAGCAAGTCGTGAATATGCTCGCAGAATTCACCTGCGACCTGCGCAAACGACGCACCTCGGCTCTTCGCTTTTGCGCACAGGCCAAACGCGAGCACATCGCCATGCGAATGACCGAGAGCGGCCCCCTCTTCGAATGCTTCGTCGCCGAGCAGCTCACGCGCCTTCGCTTCGCTCGACTCGGTTTTGCCCACAAGCTGGCGCTCGGCCCGCGTAAACATGTTCCGCGATGGTTCGCTCGCACTTGCTTTCTGGGCCAGTGCACGTATTTCGGCAGCATCTATAGTCATGCTGAAAGCGCGACGGGCCTCGTCTTCTGCACCATGCGCTTCGTCGACAGCCCAATACCGTATGGGCGGCAGCAGACCGCCTTCCGCAGCAACGTCGCAGAACAGCAGTGAGTGGTTGGTGACCACGATATCGGCGGTCTCCGCACGGCTGCGCGCGCCATGTACAAAGCATTTGCTTCCGAAAAAGGGGCATTTTCGCCTGAGACAGTCGTTGCTGTTGGTAGTGATGGACCATCGGGGCAAGGCACGATAGTCGATCTTTAGACTGTCGATGTCGTCGTAGTCGCTCTGCTCGATAAACGACAACAAAGCCGCCAAGCTTGGCGCCTGGGAGACTTCTTTGCCCTGGACCGAAACCATGTTCGGGCCAGAATGCGCGACGCGTTCGACCATGCGCAGGCACGGGTAATGCGAAAAGCCCTTGAGGCTGGCGTATTCGAGGCCCCCTAGCGCTTCTGACAACAGGGGCAACTCGTGATTGATCAGCTGGTCAAGCAGGGCGTTGGTCTTTGTGGCCACCCCCACTGTTATGTTGTTTGCCTTCGCCAGCATGGCAGCAGGTACAAGGTAGGCCAGGGACTTGCCGACGCCGGTTCCTGCTTCAACCACAAGGTTCTCCGAGCGGGCAAACGCCTCGTTTACCTGCAACGCCATTTCCACTTGCTCGCTGCGGGGTTCAT
>CAMORQ010000124.1 GCA_946623915.1 uncultured Coriobacteriaceae bacterium
TTTTTCAACTTGATATGCGGACGAATCCGGTTGTTATTCTTCTGCAGCCTCTTCTGCAGCCTCTTCGGCGGCTTCTTCGCCTTCAGCGGCTTCGGCTTCCGCTGCTGCTGCGGCTTCGGCTTCCGCTGCGGCGGCCGCAGCCTCTTCGGCTTCGCGCTTCTTGGCAGCGGCTTCCTGCTCCTTCTGGGTCTTCTTGCGATTGGCCTCTTTGGCGTTCTGGGCTTCTTCCATGGCCTTCTTGCGCTCGGCCTTGGCAGCAGCCTTCTTGGGAGCACCGGTCTTGTTCGGCGCCTTCTTGGCGGGAGCCTTATACCCGGCGATGTCTTCAGCGGTTGCTACCGTGTTGGCGAGCTTCATGACGCCGCTCTTGCGGTTGGCGGCCTGGTTCTTATGCAGAACGCCTTTGGTAACGGCGCGGTCCATGAGTTTGCAAGCTTTGTGCGCGGCCGCTATGGCTGCAGCGCCGTCGCCAGCAGCTACAGCGTCTTTGACAGCACGTGTCGCGGTCTTGATTTCGGCACGTACGGCACGGTTGCGCATACGGGCCTTTTCGTTGGTAATGTTGCGCTTCTTCTGGCTTTTGATGTTCGCCACTTTGTTCCTCCGTTGTTTTATGTACCTTATGTTTCAAACGAAAACTCCGAAATAGTAGCACATGCTTTATGGTTTGTGCTGACGTGTCGCTAAAAATACCTTAGACCACAAATTCGGCGCATCGTTTGAAAGCAGTAAATCGCAAAGAAAGCAGTGTATGCGGTATAGTGAGCACCATGAGCATAGACCCACGTTACATACGCAACTTCAGCATCATCGCGCATATCGACCACGGTAAGTCGACGTTATCCGACCGCATCCTCGAGCAAACGGGGACGGTGGCGGGTCGCGATATGCAGGAGCAGCTTCTTGATTCCATGGACATCGAACGCGAACGCGGAATCACGATCAAAAGCCAGGCGGTTCGCGTCGACTACGTCGCCGACGACGGCCAAACGTACCATTTCAACCTCATCGACACTCCTGGGCACGTCGACTTCACCTATGAAGTCAGCCGAAGCCTGGCCGCGTGCGAAGGAGCCGTGCTGGTGGTGGACGCCACGCAGGGCGTCGAGGCGCAGACGGTGGCGAATGCCATGATGGCGATGAACGCCAACCTCGAGATAATTCCGCTCATCAACAAGATAGACCTTCCTTCCGCTGACACCGAGCGCGTGCGGGCCGAAATCGAAGATGCCCTTGCCATCCCAGCAGACGATGCGGTGCTCGCGTCAGGCAAAACCGGTGTGGGCGTCCACGAACTGCTCGAATCGGTGGTCTACAACGTTCCCGCCCCGCAAGGTGACGCCTCAGCGCCCCTGCGCGCGCTCATCTTCGATTCGTATTTCGACGCGTACCGGGGGGTGGTGGCTCTGGTGCGCGTGGTCGACGGCATTATGTCGAGCGGCGCCCGCGTGCGCATGATGGCCACCGGTGCCGAAGCCCTCGTCGAAGAAGTGGGTATCCGCCGTCCCGCCGAAGTCGCATGCGATTCGCTCGGACCGGGCGAAGTGGGGTATTTCGTCACGGGCCTGAAAGACCCGGCTCAGGTGAAGGTGGGCGACACCATCACGTCCGCGGTCGGCGGGGTCGACGAACCTCTGCCAGGGTACCGCGACGTAAAGCCCATGGTGTTCACCGGGCTTTTCCCCATCGATTCGGACGATTACGAGGACTTGCGCGACGCCCTCGAAAGGCTTGCGCTCAACGACCCTGCGCTTGTCTACGAGCCCGAGACCAGCCATGCGCTCGGCTTCGGATTCCGCGTCGGGTTCTTGGGCCTGCTGCATATGGAGGTCGTCAAGGAGCGCCTCGAGCGCGAGTTCGACCTCGATTTGCTTGCCACGGCTCCTTCGGTTGAATACCACGTGTTCAAGACCGATGGAAGCATGCTTTCGCTCCACTCGCCCCAGGAAATGCCCGATCCAGGCGAAATAGACCACGTGGAAGAACCTTTCCTCCAAGCGAAGATCTTGATTCCCCCCGACTACGTGGGAGCGGTCATGGACCTTACGGTCGCCAGGCGCGGCACGTTCAAAACCATGAACTACTTGTCGCAGACCACAGTCGAAATGTTGTGGGACATCCCGTTGTCGGAATTGATCCTCGACTACTTCGATAAACTGAAAAGCTCGACGAAAGGCTACGCGAGCCTCGACTACGAATTGGCGGGCTATCAGGCATCCAACCTCGTCAAGCTTGACATCTTGCTTTCCGGCAAACCCATCGACGCCCTGTCGTTTATCGTCCACCGCGACAAAGCCTACGATCGGGGACGCGTCTTGTGCGAAAAGCTGAAAGCCATCATACCCCGCCAGATGTTCGAGGTGCCCATTCAGGCGGCAATCGGAGGTAGGGTGCTTGCGCGCCAGACAGTCGGGGCCAAGCGTAAAGACGTGTTGGCGAAGTGCTACGGCGGCGACATCACGCGCAAGCGCAAGCTGCTCGAAAAGCAGAAGGCCGGCAAGAAGCGCATGAAGGCCATCGGCAACGTCGAAGTGCCCCAAGAGGCTTTCATGGCGATACTGAAAGTGGACGAATGAGTCGCGAAGAATACAACTGGCTAGACGATCCGTTCGACGAGAAGAAGAACGCGCGCCTCGAGGCTTCGGGCATGTCGAAGGGGTCCAAGACCGCGTTTTTGCTGGGCATGCTTGCGCTTCTCATCGTAATCGTGGTGCTGTTCGTCCTTGTCGGGGCGAGTCTGCTTTCGTTTGCAACCGTATAGCCCGGCATGACTTCCTACGAAGAATTCTTGGAAAACCACAAGGTGATGCTCGCTCCCATGGCCGGCGTCAGCGACGTTGCCTTCAGACGGCTCTGCCGCGAAGCGGGGGCATCGCTTGCCTTCACCGAAATGGTCAGCGCCAAGGGCCTGCATTTCGCCAACGAGCGGACGGCTTCCCTGGTCGATCTGTTCGAAGGGGAGGACCTGGTAGGCGTGCAGATTTTCGGGCACGAGCCCGACACCATGGCAGAGCAAGCCAGATGGATCGAGCGCGAGTTGAAAGGCCATCTTGCCGTCATCGACATTAACATGGGCTGTCCCGTGCGCAAGATTGCTGGCAAGGGCGACGGCGCCGCGCTTATCAAAGACCCCGTCCTCGCCGAACGAATAGTGAGCGAGGTGGTAGGTGCTGTGGATGTTCCCGTCACGCTGAAGACGCGCCGCGGGTTTTACGCCGATACGGAAACGTGCGTGGATTTCGCGCGCATGGCGCAACGTGCGGGGGCGAGCGCCATCGCGATACATGGGCGTTTCGCCACGCAGATGTACACCGGAGTTGCCGATTGGGGATGCATCGCACGCGCCAAAGCGGCCGTTGACATCCCCGTTATCGGCAACGGCGACGTGTTCAGCGCTCAAGATGCACTCGACCTGTTCGATGCCACGGCCTGCGACGCGATTCTCGTTGCCCGCGGCGCCCAGGGAAATCCTTGGATATTCTCCCAGATCAACGCTGCTTTGGCGGGCGATGCCGGTTGCGGCGCCCCTACGCCGTTCGAACGCGTGGAAATGGCGCGTCGGCACGCCCGGCTGCTCGCATGCCATCATCCCAAAGCGGTTGTGCGCATGCGCAAGCATGCGGCGTGGTACGTCAAGGGCGTGCCCGGCGCATCCGCGGCTCGCGCCGCATTCAACACGTGTTCGTCCTTGCAGGATTTCAACGAAGCCTTCGACGCCCTTTTGGAGCGTTTGTCGGTTTCGGGCGAAGAGAGCGCGCGGCCATGATCGATCTGAAGCTGGATGATTGCATGGGGGACGCCGCACCCTTGCCGTTTCCCGGCAGGGAAAGCGGGCTGTTGCCCGACGACGCCGAGGCGTTTCGCGCGCTCTATCTCCATATTCCGTTCTGCAAACGACGTTGCCTGTACTGCGATTTCGCCACTGAGGCGATCGATGCGCTGGCGGCGCCCGTGCGCACGTACGTCGAAAACCTGATTCGCGCCGTGCGCCGTGCTTCGCGAGAAGACCTGCTCGGCAGCATCGATACCGTCTACATCGGCGGAGGGACGCCCACGTTCATCGGGCAAGGGCTGCTCACCGAAATCCTCTACACCTTGTCGCTGTCGATGCACCTAACCGACGAAGTCGAATGCACGATCGAGGCGAATCCGGACAGTGTCACCTTGCCGCTTGTGCGCGACATGTGGGCATTGGGGGCGAACCGCATTTCCATCGGCGTTCAAAGCTTCGACGATGGCGTGTTGGAGGTTCTCGGTCGCGTTCACGACGCCGACGATGCACGGCGTGCCGTTTCCATGGCGCAGGATAGGTTCGAAAACGTCAGCGTGGATATGATGTGCGGTGTTCCTGGGCAAACGTTGGAAAGCTTCGAGGAAAGCGTGCGATGCGCCGTAGCGCTCGGGGTTGCGCATGTGAGCGTGTACCCGTTGACAATCGAAGAGCAGACCCCGTTCGCCCGAATGGTCGACGAAGGCCGCCTCGCCGACATCAATGAAGATTTCCAAGCCACCTGCATGGAGCTTGCGGCGGATGTGCTTGCTGGGGCGGGCTACGCTCGCTATGAAGTGGCGAGCTACGCGAAACCCGGGTTCGCCTGCAGGCACAACAAGGCGTATTGGTCGGCCGTGCCCTATCTTGGCCTTGGCGCGTCGGCTGTGTCTATGGTGCAGGGCCCTGCTTATCGGATCCGCGTGCAGGATGGAGACGTGGTCGAGCGCATTGGTGCCGACGAGGCGCTTGCCGAGGACTTGATGCTGGGCATGCGGATGACGGAGGGGCTTTCGCAGGATATGGTCGATGCCGCGCGTTTGGTGTTTCCCGAATTCGACTCCGTTGCACGCGATTTGTCTGGCCGCGGTCTCGCGCGATGGGACGGCGGTCGTTTCGTCCCCACCGACTTAGGGTGGCTTTGCGGCAACGAACTCTACGGCACCCTGCTCGACCTTGCGCCGTCATTGTGACAGTTTCGTAGCAGCCTTAGCACTCCTGCCATCAGGCTGCTAGAATGCGTTAGGTTATCCGGTTTCAACAAGGGGGTGCAGATGCTTTCCGATAGGCGACAGCGCGTTTTGGCGGCTCTCATCGAAGAGTACGTGCACCATGCGCTTCCCGTCGGTTCGCGCACGTTGGTGGAAAACTACCAGCTTGGCGTCAGCTCTGCTACGGTACGCAACGAGCTTTCCGTGCTCGAGGAAGCCGGCTACATCACACAACCCCACACGTCCGCTGGGCGCGTTCCCACCGACTTCGGCTACCGTTCTTTCGTGGACGACCTATTGGCAAGCGAACTGGGGGACGGCCAAGCGGTGGACGAGCAGGCGCGAAACGCCGTCGAAGCCGCGCGGGCACAGGCAAGCGAGGTAGACGACCTGCTTCAGCAGACCACGGCAGCCCTGGCACGGCTGACCGAATGCCTCTCCATCGTCGTGCCCCCCTCATCGCTGACTTTGCACATCCGCCAGATTTCGTTCGTTTCCATGACGCCCTATCGCGTTCTCATAGTCGTGGTCACCGAAAACGGTCGGGTGCTCAACCGTACGTGCGATTTTTCCGACGAGGTGTCGCCCGACGATCTGGGCGTCGCTCAGCAAGCGGTGAACAACTTGATGGTGGGCAAAACACTCGCCGACATGCGGGCCGAAATCGATGCGGGGCTGAACCATCAACTTCAAAATCCCCTGGTGCGCATCATGCTCGGAGAAGTGCTTCAATGCCTTCAGGGCAACGAAACCGGGCACGCGCATCGGCTCGGGCTCGCCACCTTGTTGCAGCAACCCGAATTCCAGCATGCGCAAGCGCTCGTGCCGGTCCTTCAGAGCCTCGAAGACGATACGGTCCTGTTCGAATTGCTCGACACGGTGCAGGGCGAGGGCAGCACGGTGGTTCGCATCGGGCACGAGAACGAAAGCGAGTTGCTCAATGGGGTCTCGGTCGTCGCGAGCCAGTTTGGAAGCGGCTCCGCTACCGGTGTTGTGGCGGTCATAGGACCCACACGCATGAATTACGCACAGGTCATACGTGCCGTCCGCGCGGCTCGCGAGGCCTTGAACGAAAACGGCCAGAATTCAACGAAAACGCAGGAAGGCTAGAGTAGGCGATGGCTAAAGATCTCTACGAAGTGCTTGGTGTGGCGCGCAATGCCACCGATGACGAAATCAAGAAAGCGTTTAGGCACAAGGCGCGCGAACTGCATCCCGATGTGAACAAGGCGGAAAACGCCGAAGAGCAGTTCAAAGAGCTCAACGAGGCCTACG
>CAMORQ010000125.1 GCA_946623915.1 uncultured Coriobacteriaceae bacterium
TAAGGCCCGTGTCGCCCATGGGGCCGCCCACCACGAAGCGCCCCGTCGGGTTAACGAACACTTCGGCACCTTCCCAGTCGACTCCTTCGTTGGCGAACACAGTCAAAATAACGTGTTCGATCAGGTCGCTTTTGATGGTTTCGGTGTCGATCTCGGGAGCGTGCTGGGTGGAGATGAGCACCTTTTCGACGCGCACAGGGGCTCCGTTTTCGTAGCGCACGGTCACCTGGGTTTTGCCGTCGGGCCTGAGGTAGGCAAGCGTCCCGTCTTTGCGAACCTCGGTAAGCCGCTCGGAAAGGCGATGCGCAAGGTAGATGGGCATGGGCATGAGCGTCGCGGTTTCGTTGCACGCGTAGCCGAACATGACGCCCTGGTCGCCCGCCCCGATGCGGTCGTAGGGGTCTTCACCTGAAGCCTGGCCCTGCTGAACCTCGAAGCTTTCGTCCACGCCGGCGGCGATGTCTTCGGATTGCGGATGCATGTAGTTGGCGACCGCGCACGTTTCGGCATCGAAACCCATGTCGGACCCGGTGTAGCCTATGTCGCGCACGACTTCGCGGACGATGTCGTCGACATCGACGTACCCCTGCGTGCGCACCTCGCCCATGACGGTGATGATGCCCGTCGTGGTGAAGGTTTCCACCGCGCAGCGCACGTCTTCGACGCACGCCTTCCGCCCGCTGCGGGGAGAAACGTAACCGTTGGCCTCGAGAGCGGCCTCGCGCATGATGATGGCGTCGAGAATGGCATCGGATATCTGGTCGCACATCTTGTCCGGATGGCCCTCCGTCACCGATTCGCTGGTGAACAGGTACGATGAAGCACCCTGAGCGTTATCTTCTAGCTGCGGCATAAAACCTAGCTCCAATCGTCGAGTTAAAGAGGCGCAGCACCAACTGTACCCCTATGAGTAACTCAACCATGATACACTCAAAACAATTCGAATACGCCCTCATTTGCCGGCGAATGGCTTCTATACACAGCGTACAGGGAGAACACATGGGCAACAGCACTGCGTACACCCAGGAGTTTATCGAAATCCTGGAAGAACTCGATGGCGACCTTGCCGGGCGCCGTGCCGCCCAGTCGTACATGGAGTACTCGACGGCCATCGTGCATGGCAACCATGTATCGTCTCCCTACGTGCCCAAATTCTTCGACCAGGAGGCGCACGACACGTTCAAGCACGTCGCCGAAACCACGCATTCCATCGCCGTCAAGATAATGCAGCGCTACCTCGACGACGAAACGTATCGCAACCTGTTCGATTTCGACGAGCGCATAGCGGAATTGATACTGCTCCCGCGTGGGTATCCCGACCTGCTCCCGTTCGCGAGAATCGACGTGTTCCTGGACGAGCACACCGGCGCATGCGGTTTCTGCGAACTGAACGCGGACGGCTCGAGCGGCCTCAACGAAGACAGGGAGCACAACGAAAGCATGTCCGGAAGCGCCGCTCTGGCTGAATTCGCCCGCCGCCACTCTCTGGCGACGAGCGAGCTGTTCGACAGCTGGGTCGACGAATTCCTGGCCATCTACAGCCGCTACGAGCACGCTGTCGAACATCCCAACATCGCCATCGTGGACTTCCTGGGGCCAGGGGCAATCGTCGCCGAATTCGAAGAGTACTGCCGCCGCTTCTGCAAGCGGGGCCACGTCGCGTTTGTCGCCGACGTGCGCGACCTGCGATACGACGGATCGCACCTTCGCACGGCTGCGGGAAAGCGCATCGACGCGGTGTTTCGCCGATGCATCACAAGCGACGTTTTGGAACACTGGGACGAGTCCCAACCCTTGATCGAAGCAGTTCGAAACGAAAAGGTCGCCCTCATCGGCAGCTTCGCCGGGCATATTCCCCACGACAAGCAGATCTTCGACGTGATGCACCACCCGACAACGCAGGCCTTTCTTACGCCAGAGGAAATAAGAGTCGTCAACGACTGCGTGCCTGCAACCAAGCTGCTCGACGACGCGCATGTCGACCTTGCCGAAATCAAGGCCAACAAAGACGCGTGGATCGTGAAACCGCCCGACCGCTACGGGGCCGCGGATGTGTACGCAGGCAACATGTGCACGCATGACGAATGGGCAGGCATAATCGACCGGTTCGCCAACGGAGCCGCTGGAGCCCCCTTCATCGTGCAAACGTACCTCGCCCCCTTCAAAACACCGTTTTTCAGGCCCGACGCCGAACTGCCGGCGAAAGAGGACGACAACATAGACCGGACCCTGGTTCCCATGAACAACATGAGCGGACTCTACCTGTTCAACGGCCGTTTCTCCGGCGTGTTCTCGCGCATGGGCGAAGCCCCCGTCATCAGCGAAGGCGCCGGAAGCAGGTACAGCGCAGCCACCATCTGGGTCGATTGCGACACAGTCGGGAACATGATCGAACGAGGCTAAGTTGGCAGAAACCGACCACAACCCATCTCGCCGCAGCTCTGCTGTTTCGCTTGCAGCAAGCGCGGTGGTATCGATTCTCCTTGCCGTGACGTTTTTCGCGGCAGGGTTCGCCGCATGCACGCTTCCCGTGACGCCCAATCTCCTTTCGCGCATGTTCAGCAACTTCGAAACGAGCGTCTACCTGCCCGAGGACACCGTGCAGCTGGCGGTGGCGACGCGCGACTTCACGGTCGACGTCCATGCACAAGGGCACGATGCGGCGACGGCCGACCTGGCGGCGAAGATACTGGAGGCGGCCAAGAAGGCGTCGGCTACCGGTTCCTTGAAGGCACCTGCCTGGAAAGGCATCACCGTGCCCGACCAGAAAACGAAGACAATCGGCATGTACGACCTTTCCAAGCACGGAAGCGCCTACGCGTTCGGCGAAAACGAGATATCCCATCTGATAGATTGCAACGAGCTGATCAACCGGGTCGTGCCCGTCCTTGTAGTCGTGGCGGCGCTTGCCGTGATACTCGCGGTTATCCTGCGTGTGGCGTTCGGAAACCAGGGGCTGGGAAGGGCTCTGGTGGCAGCGCCGGCGGTGCTGCTCGCAGGCATGGTCGCACTAGGCGTATGGGCGGCAGTCGACTTCTCGGGGTTCTTCACGGCGTTCCATGGCCTGTTCTTCCCTCAGGGAAATTGGACGTTTCCCTTCGACAGTCTGCTTATCTGCATGCTGCCCACTCCGTTCTGGATCGGAATGGCCGTCCTCTGGATTGTGGTGACCGTCGGTATATCCCTTGTTTCGATAGCGATAGGAAACCGCTTGCGCAGGTGGTAATGGTAGAATTCTCGCTTGGTTTGGCATAGCGCACCGGCTCGAAAACGGATCCGGGCGCCACCCGGCAGACGCCGAACCGGCAAGGAGAAGACCATGATACCCTACGACACCGTCCGTGTTCGATTCGCCCCATCCCCGACTGGGATGTTGCATGTGGGCGGCGCGCGAACCGCCATATACAACTGGGCGCTCGCCCGTGCGACGGGAGGCACGTTCGTGCTCCGCATTGAAGACACCGATCCGGAGCGTTCGACCGAAGAGAACACGCAGATCATCCTTCGGGCCATGCGCTGGCTTGGCCTCGATTGGGACGAAGGCCCCGAAGTGGGCGGCGAATACGGCCCTTATTTCCAGACGCAGCGCATGGACACCTACCGTAATGCGCTCGAAACGCTGAAAGAGCGCGGCGCTGTGTATCCGTGCTTCTGCACGAAGGAAGACCTTGACGCCAAACGCGCTGCGGCCGGCGAAAGCTACAGCGGCTACGACCGGACATGCCGCCACATGGACCCGGAAAAGGCGCAGGCGCGCATCGACGCCGGCGACGAGCACGTATGGCGGCTGAAGGTGCCCGAAGACCACGGCCCCATCGAGTTCGATGACGCCGTGTACGGCCACATGAGCTTCCCAGCGGAAGTCATGGACGACATGATCCTCGTGCGCAGCGACGGATCGCCCACCTACAATTTCGCTGTGGTGTGCGACGACGTCAACATGGGCATCACCCACGTCGTACGCGGAGACGACCACCTGTCGAACACCCCGCGGCAGATTTTGATCTACGAAGCGCTGGGCGCACGCACGCCCACGTTCGCGCACCTTTCGATGATACTGGGCTCCGACGGAAAGAAGCTCTCGAAGCGCCATGGCGCCACCAGCGTCGAGGAATACCAGCAACGTGGCTACACGTCGGACTGCATGGTGAACTTTCTCGCGCTTCTCGGTTGGAGCCTGGACGGCGAAACGACCATCATCGACCGGGAAACGCTGTGCAGCGAGTTTTCTCTTGACCGTGTGACCAAGAAAGACGCCGTGTTCGACGAACAGAAGCTGGACTGGATGAACGGCCAGTACATCCAGTCCATGGGCTCCGCCAAATGGGTCGAAGCCGCACGTCCCTGGCTCGACGAAGCAGGAGCGGTTGGAAGCCCCATCGACCTGCGCAGCGTGTACCCGCTGATCTCCGAGCGCTTGGAGCATTTCGACCAGATTCCCGAAAAGCTTTCGTACCTGTTCTGGGGCGGCAAAGTCGAACTGGACGAAACGAGCGTGGCGAAAGTGCTGAAAAAAGAAGGCGCCCGCGCCGACGAAGCCCTGCGCGCTTGCCGCGAAGTGATCGCCGACGAGAGCATCCCCTGGGAATGCGAGCCCTTGCAGAGCGCATGCAAGGAACTCTGCGAAACGCTGGACATGAAGCCCAAGAACCTGTTCCAGCCGGTCCGCGTGGCCGTATGCGGGAACATGGTCTCTCCCCCGCTGTTCGAAAGCATCGAACTTCTCGAGCGCGCCGACGTGCTTTCCCGCATCGACTACACGTTAGCCGAGGTGTTCGGTGGCCGGTAGCCCCCAACAGCCCAAGCAGCGTCTCGTCGTGCTGCCCGAGTTCTGCACGCATGCGGCCGGATCGGATTGCGAGCGGTGTTTGTACTGCTGCCCGAAAGACGCCATCAGCCTTCCCACCGACAAGGAGGCTCCCACCGTCGACCATGACGCATGCAACGGATGCGGGATCTGCTTCGGGATCTGCGACGCGTTCGCCAGCACGCGCATGAACATGTTCGACCTTCACGCGCGCATCCGCCGAATCGCGGAAAACGGCCAGCGTGCCTACCTTACGTGCAAAGAGAACGTGTTCCCCGGATTCGAAGTCGACACGAACGTCGTCGTGCTGCCCTGCCTTTCCATGATGTCGCCCGAGATGTGGACCCTGATCCTGGCCGAAGGCATCCGCGTGACCATCGCCTGCGACTTGAAGTACTGCGAAGGCTGCGAGCGGGGCGGAGAGCTGGGAGGAGAGCTGTTCGCCCATTGCGTGTCGCTCGCGGAGGAGAGGACGGGCGAAAAGGTCCTGTTCACCTTCAGGATTCCCGAAAAGAAGAAGCTGCTCGAGCAGTACGCCGAAAACGAAGTGAACGACCGCCGCAGCGTGTTCGCCGGATTCGCCGCCGACGCAGCCAACATCGCCACTGGCAAAAGACGCCTGCGCAACTCGGAAGTGCTGCGAGATTACTACGAACGCAGGGAACGCCAGCGGGCCGTGATGCGCCTCCACCTTGCGAGCGAAAACCCCTATCCGGACTTCGCCGGACAAGGGAAGCGCACGATGTTCCCCAAGCAGCAAATGGTGCTCGAAACCGTCGAAGCACGGCCCGAAACCGCGCCCCTTATCATGGTTGCGGTTTCGCAAACCGACATGCAGCTGTGCACCGGTAGGGGCGATTGCGCTTCGTCGTGCCCCACAGGCGCACGCATCTTCGACGGAAGCGCCATGCACTTCGACGAGCGCTTCTGCGTGGGCTGCGGAATCTGCGTCGATGCATGTGCAAATGGGGCCTGCAGCATAGAGGAACGCACGGCAGAAATCTATGTGACGGGCAACGATGACGCCCGCAAAGATTAGAAACGCAACCGACCTCGCCCTTGCAGCGTAGATGGTCGGATGCACGGGATGCGCAAGCGACAACCTGCCTGCGCATGGCAAAGGAGCGAGAATGGCCGGCATAGATGCGCCCTTCGAAAACGATCAGGACTTCCTTGGGGAGACCAGGGAATTCTTCACAGGGGACGTTTTCGTGTT
Source organism: uncultured Coriobacteriaceae bacterium (assembly GCA_946623915.1). Lineage (GTDB taxonomy): Bacteria > Actinomycetota > Coriobacteriia > Coriobacteriales > Eggerthellaceae > CACXMZ01. Next base: position 6,024 of record CAMORQ010000125.1, read on the forward strand.
CGAAACCATCGGCATGAACATCGAAGCCGCCTGCCCCGGCCACGCCTTCGTGTCCATGCCGGCAAAGCGCCATCTGCACAACGCAAAGGCGGGCGTGCAAGGAGGCGCGATGTTCACGCTTGCCGATATCGCGTGCGCGGTGGCCGACTACCGCACGGGCGAGTTGAACATGACAGTCGACGGGTCGATTCAGTACCTATCCGCGCCGAAGGGGTCGGTTCTCT
>CAMORQ010000126.1 GCA_946623915.1 uncultured Coriobacteriaceae bacterium
CATTGATTCTCGGAGGGGCTAAAGTAGCCCCAATCCCGATAAACTTAACTCGCACCCCTAGCTTCAGGGGGTCGATGTTGGATGCTTCTTGTTGCTATAATTTGGACACACTTGCGTTTTGAGGGGTTGCCATGATGTATCCGTACCTTATTTTCGATGACGGTACTGAAGTTGTCCATTCGCACATCATAAGCGAGTCAGGTATCGACAAGGTGCTTGTGCATTTCGAGAGGCCATGCGAAGAAGGGTTCGATTCGGCGCGCTGCGAACTGCCATCCTATACTTGGACGGAGTGGGAAGGCGCTTTTTCCGAAGAGGAGCGCGCCAGATTCGAAGCGTTTTTGCGCGACAACGCCGCTGCTTTGTACCACTTCGCCGCCGAAGGAGGGATTGCCGTTGCCTAGCTTGTTCACCATTGGCAGCTATCGTGTTTTTTTCTGGTCGAGCGACGGTGATGAGCCTGTACACGTTCACGTTGCTCAGGGCGCTCCGCGGGCAAACGCAACCAAGGTGTGGCTTACTCGTTCTGGAGGTTGCATCATCGCAAACAATGACAGTGGAATTCCAAGCCGCGATCTGGCAAAAATGCTTATCGTTATCGCGGCGCAGCACGGCTTTATATGCGAGGCGTGGAAAAAGTTCTTTGCGGTGAGGGAAATCGATTTCTTCTGTTAATCGCGTAACGCTAGAGGGTGTTCGATAATTATAGCGCGCCTTCACGTAGAGGGGTTTCTGAAGTGAATGCCTCGGGTTTTGCAAGGTAAAGGGAAATGCCGTGGACATTAAGAACGAGCAGTCGGGTTCTTCGCCTGACCAGATATACGAAGACGTGCGGGCGGCGCTTGCTCAGCGCGCAGCTGCAAACGAGGCGCATGGTCCATCTTCGGCACCTGCGGTAGAGCAGCAAGCGGCGGGCGGAAGAAGAGCTGGTGCGGCCGTAGCAGCCATAGCCGTGGCAGCGCTTCTGTCTTTCGGCGTTTTCTTCCTGCTGGGCCGTTCTGCCGCTTCTCCAGGCGGCGCGTCGATCGGTTTGTCGGCGACATCGGGCGCTTCAGCGTCTGCCAATGCGGGCACATCGGGCGGTTCGCCTTCGGCTGCGGATGCGTCGTCTGGCGACACCGCCTTTGTGTCGCACGGGACTGGATCATCGGCTTCGACGGAGACGGGGCGGGCTGCTTCGGAGGCCACGCAGGGCCAAGCGGCCTCGGGCACTGTTGACCCGGACACTGGTTCTCCCGCTGCCAGCACTTCATCCAGCCCAACTACCGAATCGTCGGTCGAAGCGGAGCCTGCTTCGGCGACGCCGCCCTCGATCGACATCGCGAACACCGACACCCTTCACGCCGTGAACCTGTTCTTGAGTAATTTCACGGAAAAAGGGGCGCTCATGAATGGCTACACCTACGAAGGGGCCACCAACGAGCAGGTGGCCAACTTCGCGGCCGCCCATATCTACATGAACAATCCTGATGCCATCCATTACGGTCCGGGATATCCCGACCACATTTCCTGGGAAGCTCCCGACGACGTGTTCTTGGGGTATCCGAAAACGTTTTTGAAGCGCGAGCTGCAAGTTTCCAACAACATGACGATCGAAGGCACGGGATACTCCAGCTTCGAGGCTTTCATAAACCTCAATCCCGATTGGGTTCCCACCACGCCTTTGGGGATCGCCTACGCAACCTCTTCCGTAGACGCTGGTGATGGGCGCAGCAGGATAAGCTTCGACATCTATTGGAACGACGAATCCTACGTGGTTACCGACGAATCGTACTACACCTGCTCGGCTGAAGAGCTGATGGCGCGCCTTGGCGTATCCGGCCCTGTTGGCTCGGGCGTGGCCGTTGTGGAGCCCTACGACGACGGCACCGTGGCACCGTTCTTCCTGTGGTCCTACGACTCGACCCGCTAACGTTTCTGCCCGATGGCCCTCGAGTCTTCCAAGGCTGCCTCGCTGATTCGCTGCTTGGAGCGGCTCGCAAAGGGGCTGCGGGTAAAACTGATAGGTTTTGGAAGGCGCTTTTTGCGTTTGCGCGCCCATTTCATGCGACAATGAATGGAAGGTATCCAGAGGAAGGGATTAGGTATGCTGCATAAGACAGTTTCGGCTTTGTTCGCGATTTCGCTTGCGATGGCGCTCGTGCCTGCCGCGTGGGCGTCCGAGGCTAAAGCTGATGGCGAATCCGACGTAAACGGTACTGCTGCATCCGTTCTGTCGCTTGGCGATGGCGGCGAGCGCGTAGAGTCCGGGTCGCAGGATAGGGGGTACGAACCGGCCGCGCCTTCCGTGTCCGCTTCGACGACGGTTAACTGGAAGCGCCTGTGGGGCCAGACCGAGTTCGACACGATGCAGAGAGTTGTTCAAGAAGGCTGGAAGTCGAATGCCGGCGGGACGGTGGTCGTTGCGACAGCGGAGGATTTCCCCGATGCGCTCTCCGCTGCCGGAGTAGCGGGGCTCTACGGTGCGCCCGTACTGATCACGAAGGGCACTAAACTCTCCGATCAGACCGCTTCCGAGCTTCGGCGCATCAAGCCCAAACGTGTCATCATCGCAGGTGGCCCTAAAGCGCTAACGGAATCGGTTGAGCGGCGCATCGAATCCATCACCGGTGTGGATGCAGTTCGCACGTACGGACGGCTTGCCACAGACACGGCGGCGACGCTGAACAGGAAATACTTTGGCAAACGGACCAACGTTGCCATCCTGGCAACGGTCAAAGGATTTCAGGACGCCCTTTCCGCCGCCCCGGTAGCCTACGCCAAGCACTACCCGGTGTTCCTTGTTGACGACGTGAACAGCATCTCGGCCAACACTCTAGCAGGCATGAAGGCATGTGGGATCAAACAGGTAATCATCGTGGGCGGCGAAAAAGTCGTCGGCCCGAAAGTGGTTACCACCTTGCGCAGCAACGGCATCACGGTGAAGACTCGCCTGTACGGCTCGAGTGCCTACGACACGTCCAACGCCATCGCTGGCTGGGCGGTGAGAAACGGCATGAAAGCGACCAACACGGGCGCTGCCACAGGTGTTAAGTTCTACGACGCGCTCTGCGGTGCTGCGCTGTGCGGCAAAAAGGATTCAGCCCTTATCCTTGTGGATAAAAACGAAACCGCTTGCATCAGCGACTTCGTTCGATCGAATGCATCGGCTATCAAGACTGGATACATCTTCGGAGGAGCATCTGCTGTCAACAGCGCAACCGCCAACATGCTTTCCAGGCCCGATTCGGCGGTTAATTACCTCAACGTGTACAAGCCCATCCTGCAGCAAGCCCAGCGCGGCACAGGCGCGTTTTCTAGCTGGCCTAGGAATCAAGTCACCAGGGACTACACGCCGACGTATGCGCTTTACGACATCAATCGAGACGGCGTTAAAGAGCTGATTGTGCAGAACAAATCGTTTGTGTATATGATGGCCGCCGAAGCGATTGTTTACACAGTAAAGAGCGGCAAGGCGGTCAATGCGGGTACGATTTCGCTGTGGCGCGAAGGGACCCTTGGGCATTTGAGCAATGGAACCTTGTTCTACATCACCTATTTTCCGCCGGAAAACGAAGGGGCACCTCGAGGCGTTTACACGGTGTCGCTGTCAGGAACCAAGGTGACCTCGAAACACATCTGGCACGGTTACGTGCCTATTACCCGTACGGGTAGCATAGATTACACGCTGCAGAAGGCTTACGGTTCTGCCGGCTCTTCATACAAGATGCTTTCCTGGACGCGCGCGAACAACTATTCCGCTTTGAGGTAAGACGAAGGGGCTCAAACTTGTCTTCCTGGCGGCGTCGCGTTGCCGTCGCTTTGTGACGCTTGCGTGCCGTATGTGGGAATAACACCGCGTGCACAGATGGATTTGCTAGAATCTGTGTGCGCAAAACGCGGCCACTGCGTATGAACGTGGCGCTTTGAAGAAAAGGACTATCTATGAACATCGTACTTTTGGGTGCTCCCGGTGCTGGCAAGGGGACGCAGGCGGCGAAACTGGTTGAAGAGCAGGGCCTGTGCCATATTTCCACAGGGGATATCCTGCGTGCCGCCGTGAAGGACCAGACTCCGCTGGGCGTGAAGGCCAAGGGTTTCATGGACGCAGGCGAGCTGGTGCCCGACGATCTGATCATCGATTTGATGAAGGAGCGCATGGAGCAGCCCGACACCGATAAGGGTGTCATCTTGGACGGCTTCCCGCGCACGACGACTCAGGCGGTGGCCCTGGACAGCATGCTATCCGAATTGGGACGTCCGCTGGATGCCGCACTGCTCATCGATGTGGACAGCGAAGTAATCGTCACCCGCCTTACCAGCAGGCGCATGTGCCGCGAATGCGGCAACATTGGCTCGGCCGCCGATGGCGAAACTTGCCTTAAGTGCGGTGGCGAAATGTACCAACGCGACGACGACAACGAGGAAACGGTGCGCAACCGCCTCGACGTCTACGACAAGTCCACAGCTCCGCTGATCGACTACTACCACGGCAAGGACCTTCTGGTTAAAATCGACGGCGACCGCGATCCGCAGGTAGTATTCACCGACGTGGTCAGCGCCCTCGGTTTGTAAACTGAGAGCAATCCTATAGGTGGTTTTTGCCAGGCCCCGCGCGAAGCGGGGCCTTTTCGGTGTGCCGTCGTACTTCACGCACCCGACCCCGTTACACACTATGCGGCGGGTTCAGGTGGTCATTGCACCTTCGCCGTTCAATGAGCGAATTATCCAGATGCGCCAACTTCGACGCAGTGCGTGTTTCGCCTCATATATAATGGACGCAGGCCGTGCGGGGGATGAGGTTGACCCCGCGCATGCTTTTGTTGGCCGCGACCCGAGTGGGGGAGCAACCGCAATTTGCGAAGGGAGTCTATATGGCCAGAAAATTCCAGTCCATGGACGGCAACACAGCCGCCGCGCACGTGAGCTACGCGTTCACCGAAGTCGCCGGCATCTACCCGATCACGCCATCGAGCCCGATGGCCGATATGGTGGACCAGTGGTCGGCCCAGGGTCGTAAGAACATTTTCGGCACGACGGTCAAGGTGTGCGAGATGCAGTCCGAGGGCGGCGCCGCGGGTGCCGTGCACGGCTCTCTTGCTGCAGGTGCGCTGACCAGCACGTATACAGCGTCGCAGGGTTTGCTGCTCATGATTCCGAACATGTACAAGATCGCTGCGGAAATGCTTCCGACGGTCTTCCACGTGTCTGCACGCACCGTCGCCACGCAGGCGCTTTCCATCTTCGGCGACCATTCCGACGTCATGGCATGCCGCCAGACCGGTTTCGCCATGCTTGCCGAAACGAACGTGCAAGAAGTCATGGACCTTTCCGCCGTGGCGCATCTGGCTGCGATCAAGGGCCGTGTGCCGTTCCTGAACTTCTTCGACGGTTTCCGCACCAGCCACGAAATTCAGAAAGTTGCCGTTTGGGATTACGCCGACCTTGCCAAGCTCGTCGACATGAAGGCCGTCTCGGCGTTCCGCGACCATGCGCTCAACCCCGAGCATCCTGCCATGCGCGGTTCGCACGAAAACCCCGACATCTTCTTCCAGCACCGCGAGGCGTGCAACACCGCCTACAACGAGTTGCCCGCCATCGTCGAAGAGTACATGGCCAAGGTGAACAAGAAACTCGGAACCGATTACCAGCTGTTCAACTACTACGGCCACAAGCAGGCCGACCGCGTCATCGTCGCGATGGGCAGTTTCTGCGATGTCGTCGAAGAAGTTGTCGACTACCTCAACGCCAAGGGCCAGAAGGTTGGCCTGCTGAAGGTACGCCTCTACCGTCCGTTCTCCACGAGCAAGTTCGTGGCTGCGCTTCCGCGCACGGTCAAGAAGATCGCCGTTATGGACCGCACTAAAGAGCCAGGTTCGGTGGGCGAGCCCCTCTATCAGGACGTGGTCAACGCGCTTGCCGTCGAAGGCAAGACCGGCATCACCGTGGTCGGTGGCCGTTACGGCCTCGGCTCGAAGGACACGCCTCCTTCCAGCGCATTCGCCATCTTCAAGGAGCTGAAGAAGGCCAAGCCTGCGCGCGAGTTCACCGTCGGCATCGTCGACGACGTGACCAACCTGTCGCTCGATGAGGACCCGAACTGCCCCAACACCGCAGACCCCTCCACCATCGAGTGCAAGTTCTGGGGTCTGGGCGGCGACGGTACCGTC
>CAMORQ010000127.1 GCA_946623915.1 uncultured Coriobacteriaceae bacterium
TGCAGCCTGGGCACCGACGGCATGGCGTCGAACAACACCCACAACATTCTGCAGAGCGCCTACCTGCTGGCGTGCTCACAGAAGGGCAGCGCGCTCGACCCTGCCATCATCGCCCCGAAGGACGTGCTGCGCATGCTCACCGTGAACGGCGCGCGCGCTCAGGGACGCGCCGACTGCGGCGCTCTGGCCGTAGGCAACAAGGCGGACCTGGTGGTTCTCGACGTGGACACGCCCTGGATGTGCCCGGTCTACGACATGATTACCAACCTGATCTACAGCGCCAACGGCGCCGACGTGGTGCTGACCATGTGCGACGGGCAGGTGCTCTACGAAAACGGCGAGTACACAACCATCGACATAGAAAAGACCAAGGCCGAAGTCGTGCGCAGTGTCGGCGAGGTCCTCGACGCCCTGCAGTGAGTCAAAGGGACGCCTCCTTCGACCCACCCGAGGTGTCAACGCCAGATGAGACTCGTTTTGGGTAGCAGCTTGCGCGTCCCGTAACGTTTTGTTAGCATTCTCGCCAGGCGAATGCGCGGGTTCTGCTCCGGCCGTCGCCTTGTTTTGTCAAGCGATTTCAATCTTGAACTGAATACGTTTCGGCAGCGCTGCAGCGTTCGGCTGCGGTGCTCATGCCTCATTTTCGTGGTTGGCGCAGATGCGTCTGTGTTCGCATAGGTGCATACGAGAAAGGAATAAGCCCATGAATTACGAAGACTTCTACACACTTACTACCGACTTCCAGCCCTACTACGATCAGCTGGTTTCAGAGCTTGCCGATCGCGAAAAGGACGGTCCAAAGACGTACGCACGCACGTTGGACGCGCCCGAGTCCATGCCGGGGGAGGCCCGTGCCGTGCTCGACCAGGTGCCGGCGGCCGCGGCAGACGGCTTCTGCGAATTCGGTTCTCCCATGCCGCCGCTGCTGGAAGGCTGCACGGTGGTTGACCTGGGGTGCGGCACCGGACGCGACGCGTTCCTGGCGGCACTTTTGGTGGGGTCCTCCGGGCGCGTAATCGGCGTTGATCCGGATGCGGACAAGCTGGCCGTGGCCCAGGCGGCGGCTGAAGGGTTCGCTAACGTGGAGTTCGTCAACAGCGTGCCAGAGCGGGTGGAGGCGCTGGCGGACGGTGTTGCGGACGTGGTCATCTCCAACTGCACGTTCAACTTAAGCCCCGACAAGGCGGCCTATATCCGCGAAGTGAACCGCCTGCTCAAAGACAATGGAGAATGGTATTTCACCGACGTGTTCAGCGACCGTCGCATTCCGCAGGATTTGGCCCAGACCCCAGCGCAGCGCGCAGACCGCCTGGCTGGTGCGATGTACGTGGGCGATTTCCGCCGTCTGGTCCAGGCGGGCGGCTTCAACGACCCACGCTACCTGATGTATGCGCCCACGCCTGTTTCCAGTACCGAGCAGGAATCCTATGGCGACGTGGTGTTCGCCACGCTGACCATTCGCGCTATGAAATCCGAATGGAGCGAAGACGTGTGCGAAAGCTACGGGGAAACGGTTGCCTACGACGGCTCCCTGCCCGATTACCCCGATTTCTTCCTGTTCGAGCATGCTATCAAGTTCCCAACGGGTAAAGAGTGCACGGTCTGTGGTAACGTGACCACCGTTGCAAAATACAGTCGTTACGCGAAAGTGTTTACCGTGGTGGGCGACAGGAGCCATCACGTCGGGGACACCCACCATACGTTTGACGTGCTGTTCGGGTTGAACGCAGAATAGCCGACAGGCGGAAGGCCACTAGGGATTCTGTGGCCTTCCGCCGAAGCTGCGTTGTGGGATGCGCGGTTCATGTGTCAGATGCAGCTTGGGCAAGGAGTGGTTTCATGTCAACGAAGTACATGATTGTCAGTGGGTTTCTTGGGTCGGGTAAGACCACGACCATGATCGCGCTTGCGCGTGCGGTGAACGCGCGCATGCAGGGCGAAGGCGAGCCGAGCAAGGTGGCCATAATCGCCAACGACCTGGGCGCGAAGAACCTGGTCGATGCCGACTACACGCGCACGGCCGACGTGCCCATAGACGAAATCGCAGGAGACTGCATCTGCTACGTGACCGAAGATTTGGTCTACCACATCAACCGCTTGGCGGACGCTGGAGCCGACTTAGTGGTGTCCGACATCCCCGGTTGCGGCGTGGGCGCGCTCAACCACGTGTACGTGGTTCTGAAGGAGCAGTATCCAGACCGTTTCGACCTGCTGCCGCTGGTGTGCCTGGTCGACCCGATTCGCCTGCGCATGATCTTGCCGCAGAAAGAGGACATCAACCTTCCCGAGGAGATGCGCTTCTTGTTGAACGCGCAGCTGGCGGAAGCCGACCTGATCGTGTTGAATAAGTGCGACTTGATCGACGATGAGGAACGCGAGGCCGACCTGGCATTTATACGTGCGGCTTACCCCGACATCCCCGTCATGTGGATCTCTGCACGCACAGGTGAAGGTATAAACGAGCTGGCAGACTACGTGCTTGCACACGAAGCTGCCGCAAAGCCACGCGATTTGGGCACCGACACCGAAGAGTTCGATGCGGCGGAGGCACAGATGTGCTGGTACAACCGCCGCTTCTTCGCCGAAGAGCGCACCGGTGCCGACATCGATTTCAACGTGGTGGTGGAAGACTTCATGGAGGCCATTCGCGACGGTTTGATCGAGGCGCGGCGCAACGTGCCGCACCTGAAGCTGTTCGCGGCGGGCGTGGGCGAAGACTTCGTGAAATGCTCCATCGTGGGCGTGGATTACGACCTGGAGTTCGAGCGCAAGCTGCAGCAGGACTACTCGGGCATCGCCATAGTGGTGAACGCACGTGCGACCTGCGAGTCCGATACGTTCGGCGACATCGTCGAGGATGCCATGGACGCTATCAAGGCCAAGCACAACCTGAAGTGCCGCGTCATTTTCACCGAATGCTTTGGGTTTGCCGACGAAGGCCGCCGGAACGGCGGGAGAGCGTCCAGGTACTCCGCCTAGGCGCTCAGGCTTCGCTCACGGCACGAAGGCCTACTCGCTCAGTCTTCGGGCCTATTCGGGGCACCTGGGCCGCCGCCCATCCGGCGGTGGAGGTGTTACACGAGCGCCCCTTTGCAGGACGATCCGAAACCGGCGGCACAGCTGTAGCATAGTGGGTTTGTGCGCACCTGCCGTTGTGGGAGCTGTCCCATTCTTAGGTCTTCTATGGTAGCATCGCGCATACCGCCGTGGCCGTCGTCAACTTGGATAGGCAGGCCAAGCACGTGGTTCGGCTCGCAATCGTAGATCCGCCCATCACAGTCCACGTTCACCATGTCGCGGCACATGAGACGTGTGATGGCCAGGGCGTTGAAGTTGTCGGCGAGCAGCGCAAGGTAGTCATCGAACATGCCAAAGTCGAGCAGATCGGCTGCGAAACGCCCGCACGCCCAGTTGTTGAACGCGAACAGGTTATCGAACTTCACGCTGTGGTCGCGTTCGAGTTCTTTGTGGTAGGCCGACTCGATCATTTCCTGCGGAAGTGGCAGGAAAGGCCCGGCCACGTTGTAGACCAGGTCAAGAACTAAAGGTTTGCCATCGTCGCCAGCACCGTCCGCAACGCCCGTGCCGTACCCGCGGTCGTTGAGCGCGCGGATAGCCGCGATTGACTTCTCGAACACGGAACCTCCACGCTGCGACGCGGTTCCCTTCGGGTCGTAGAAAGGCAAAGAGGCCACCAAGTGAACACCGAGTTCCGCGAACAGGTCCGCAAGATGCGCATGCTCCTCCTGCGCAAGCAGCGTCAAGTTCGTGCGCACGATCACGTTGCTGCCGTGGGTGCGCGCAGCCGACTCGCGCACGAACCATTCGAAATCCGGGTGCAGCTCGGGGCTGCCACCGGTTATGTCCATCGTCGTGTAGCCGCCGGCGTCGAAGGCGGCCAGGCACGCATCCAGCGTGGTGCGCGACATCTGTTCTGTGCGGGTGGGGCTGCACTCCAGATAGCAGTGCCTGCACGCCAGGTTGCAGGCGTAGGTGACGTTGACCTGCATGGTCGATTGTTTTTCAAATGTCGTAAGCAGGGACGGGGCGTCCACGCGCTCCTCGAAGGTCACGTAGTCCGCCCGCTCGTAGGCTTCTTCGAGCATGGGCAGGCCCACCGTGCGCTTGCCCGTCCGAACCTCGAGCGCTTGCTGGGCGCGCTCGCGGTCGAACGCGCCGCGATGCAGGCGCTCGTCGGAAATCTCGAAGTAGCGCCCGTAGCGAGAAGCAGCGATCATGCGAGCGGTGTTTCCGCTGATGGCACGTGGCTTGCCTTTAACGAACCGCGTGTCGGCGTCCCAGTCGAAGTAGCGCGGCATTTCGGGCATCCCGCCTAGGTAGGTGGCGTGCTGGCCGTAGTCTTCCTCGGTTTCCTCGAGCACGCCGGCGGTGCACTTTATGGCGCGGACCGTGCGTGATCGAAAGCTGGTGAAGCCCACGCGCGTCTCTATTCCCAAATCGCCGATGTGCATGGGGTCGTCGACAGTCCATACGAAGTGGTCGAAGCCAGCGTTTCGCATGAGCGCGCGGAAGTCCGGTTCGTAGGTGGCACCGCCAAGGCATTCACTATGCAAGATGGGGTCGTCACGCAGTTCCTGGGGCAGCCGGCGGGAGGCGTAGACGTCGGAGAAATACAGCTCTCCGCCGGGTTTCAGCACGCGAAAGACCTCTGCCATAACCATATCTTTGAAAGGGGAGAGGTTCACGACGCAGTTCGACACGACAATGTCGATGGACTCGTCTGCGATTCCGCATGCCGCCAGATCCTCGATGTAGCCGAGCCGCAGGTCTACGTTCGATTCGTCGAACCCGAACGTCTGCGCATGATAATCCTGGTAGCGCTCGGCCACCTCGAGTTGCTCGGGCGTCATGTCCACGCCGATTACCCGTCCTTTGGGCCCTACCAGCCTGGACAGCACGTACACATCGCGGCCTGTTCCACAGCCTAGGTCCAGTACCGTTGCCCCCTCCAGCGCAGGGGGTATGGGGCTGCCGCAGCCGTAGAAACGCGACACGACCTCGTCGGCTACCAGCGGAAGGACGTCAAGGACGTATTTCGGCGGCGGTACCGTTTCGCAATGGGGTGCATCGGTTAGCAGGTCGTCGGCTCCTGAAAGCGTTTGGCCATAGTATGCCCGAACGACGTCGTGGGTGGTTGTTGGCTGCATGTGCGCTCCTACGGTGTTTGTGTCTCTCGTGCGCTCGAGGGACATCCGACAGCAGTTCGTCATTTTACTCGTACGCGAGAGACGTGCGCAGGATTCCGTGCGAATCATTTGCCACACAAGGGCTTTCCTGAAGGTTCCCGGTGCCAAATTCTGGAGACGGGCGCGCGTGTGGACGCGTGCGCTGAAGAGTATAATAGCTGAAACTTATACGATGCCGACTGCCCAACGGCAGGCTTTCACGACGTACAAAGAAAGGCGGGGTCATGCTTTTTTCCCACATTGATATCCTCGACGAGAATTTGGATCACAAGAAAGACCAGTTCGTCGGGGTGGAAAGAGATGTTATCACCTATGTGGGTGCAGAGGAACCCGCCGACGCAGCGCGGTTTGGGCGGCGCTACGACGGGCGCGGCAAGCTGATAATGAGCGCGTTTTACAACACGCACGCCCACACGCCCATGACGCTTCTGCGCGGCTATGCGGAAAACCAGCCTCTGCAGCAGTGGCTCACCGAAACGGTGTGGCCCTTCGAGGGTAAGATGGACGTCGAGCGCGGGCACCATTACTGGGGCTGCATGCTCTCCCAGGCGGAAATGTTGCGCTATGGCGTGATCGGCTACACGGACATGTACTTCGCCGCCATCGAACGGTGCGGCGCGACCATTGAAGCAGGCATGAAGGCCAACCACTGCGACGGTGGCACCATGTGTTTCGTGGAGACCGACTACGACACGCTGCCGGTGGCCGAGATAAACAGGCGGCTTTTCGCCGACTACCATGGGGCGGCAGACGGGCGCATCCGCATTGACATGTGCGTCCACGGCGAGTACACCACACCCCGCGGCATGATAGAGCGGTGCGTGGCCGAAGCGAAGGCTCACAACGTGGGATTGCACCTGCACATGTCCGAAACGCAGGCCGAGCACGAAGAGTGCAAGGGCCGCCACGACGGCATGACGCCGGCGCAGTGGTTCGACT
>CAMORQ010000128.1 GCA_946623915.1 uncultured Coriobacteriaceae bacterium
AAGAGCGCTTGCGCTGGATGACAGCGCCGTTGTTGTCTTCCAGGTACATGCCCGAGTAGACGTTTTGGATGGCGTAGGTGTTAGCGCCCGTGCGCCTGAACACGAACTTCTGGGCCATGGTGCCGTTGGCGGTATAGAGCTGGTCTTGCGTTCCGTTGCTCTTGGAGCCGGCTGGAGTGTCGATAACCTGCTTGTTGGGGGAGAGCATCGTGTACAGAGCGTAGACGTCTTCGGGGAGCACGTCGGCTGCCTTCAGGGTGAACTTCTGGGACGCACCGTGCGTCGCCACGAAAACGCGTGCGTTGGTGCCGTTGGCCGCATTTCCGTTGACGATATCGAGGGCCAGGCCGGTCTTCTTGTTCAGGAAGGTGAAGCTTCCATCGGAGTTCTTCTCGATGGCCCAGCGCTGGGCCTCTGTGCCGTTGTCGGCGTACTGGGACACGTTTGCGCGCGCAGCCACGGAGCCCGCAGCGACTTCGACCGCCTTGCCCGACGACACGCTCTTCACCGTGTAGAACCCATCCTTTTCGCGGGTGATGGCCCAGCGTTGGGCTACGGTGCCGTTGGCGGAGTACAGGTGAATGTTGGCGTTGTTGTCGGTCGATTGCGCGGTTAGGTCGAGCCCGTAGGATTGCGATTTGGCAAGACGCACTTCGTACACGCCGTCTTCGACGGTGCGCTCGGATGCGATCTTGGGTGCTTCGGGCACGAACCACCAGCGCTGCGCCGGCGTGCCGTTGGCCTCGTAGAGCTGCACGTTGGTCGAGTTGGCCGCACGGGCTGCGAACACGTCGACCACGAAGCTTTCGTTTTTAGCCGAGGCGATGGTGTAGCCGTTGCCCGATTTGGCGATCACCCATTTCTGAGCGATGGTGCCGTTGGGTTCGTACTGCCAGATGTTCTGCCCGTTGCGCACCTTCGCCGCAGACAGGTCAAGCACCATGCCGGACTTCACCGACGAAATGGTGTAGTACCCGTCGGTGTCGTAGCTGATGCGCCAACGCTGGGCGTCGGTTTTGTTGGTGTTGTAGATTTGCACGTTGCCGCCGCTTTTCGTGCTGCCGGCGGCAACGTCGAGCACATGGGTTCCAGCAACGGATGACTGGATGGTGTATATGCCCGCCTCAAGCGGTGTTGCGCGTCCTGTTGGGTCGGCAACGGTTTCGCGGGGTTCGGTGGTCACCGGGGGGACGCTTGGCGCTTTGGTCGATGCGTTCGCGCTGGCGCTTGCATCCTTCGCAGTTTTGGAGGTCGGAGCCTGTGCGGCGTTTGCGTTTGCTTCGGTTGCCGGCGTCTGGGCGGTGCTGTCGGCTGCGGCGTCTGTCCGCCCAGCGGCGTCGATGGTGTCGTCCGCGGCCTGCTTGGCGCTGTCGGCGGCGGTTGGTTCCGCGTTGCGAGAAGCAGCGTCTTCCGCAGGCGCGGGTGCGTTTCCTTCCTGCACGCTGCTTGTTGCTCCGTTCGAGGGGGCGGCGTCGGCTGCCGTGGCGGTATCTTCGGGTTCGCTGGCGTCGCTTTCGGCCGTTACTGCAGGGTCGGCAGGCGCGTCAGCGGAATCGGCAGCGGGAGCTTCGGGCGCCAAGACAAGCGTGTCGGGAGTCGCCTGTGGGGTCGGCTCCTCGTTTGGGGAGGTCGCGATTGGCGCAGGTTCGCTCGCGGCCGCCGGAGCGGTTTCCGCTTGAACTTCAGGGGCGCTTGCGACTGCGGCGGTGGACTCGACGGCAGGTGCGCTTGCAACTGCATGTTCCTGCTCGTTTGCGGCAGGTTCGGCTTGCGACGCGGTCGCGCTGGCGTCTTCGGTGCCTGGCGCAGTTTCAGCGGCATAGGCTGCTGGCGCAAATCCCGCTATTGCGGCAGCGCAGCTCAAGGCGAAAGCGGTGGTGAACACCGCGCGCATGCAAATACGTTCCTTCATCCGGCTCTCCTCGCTTGTAGGGTGACCTCATCCTTGAACACGTAACATGCAATATTAACTTTTTGGTATATAAAAAGTAAGAAGTGCATTCTTGTCTTCAAAACCTCCCGACAACGCGGGCCGCCTGGCTTGGAGCGTCTGGCAGCGCGAGCCCCCGACAGCGCGGGTCGCCTGGGTGGCGCGAAGCCCTCCCGACAATGTGGGTTGTCCGGCTCGTGTCCGACCTGGTCTTGCACGCATGCACGCACTGTCCCTGCTTTCGCCTTCGTCTGCCCTGACAAACGCTCTGCTAAAATACGTGCGCTATGGAGATGCTTTCGGACATACTGCTCGACGCGCTGATCGACACAGCCAAGTTGGTGCCGTTTCTCTTTGTGACTTATTTGGCCATGGAGGCGCTCGAGCGCGCAGCGGGAGACAAGACGTCGGCAGCCGTCGAGCGCGCGGGTCACGCCGGACCGCTTGTCGGCGCGCTCCTCGGAGCATTTCCCCAGTGCGGGTTTTCTGCGGCAGCGGCGACGCTTTACGCCGGACGCGTGGTTACCATGGGAACGCTCATTGCGGTGTTCCTGGCCACTTCAGACGAGATGATTCCCATCATGATCGCCGAGCAGGCCGACCCCCTTCTTGTCGTGAAGCTCGTGGGTGTCAAGGTGCTTGTGGGCATGGTCATGGGCTTCGTCGTCGATGCGGTTCTGGTTTTGGTGCGCCGCAAATCATCGTCCGAACTGCGCATTCACGAGTTGTGCGAGGCGGACCACTGTCATTGCGACGAAGAGGGAAGCGTGTTTGGCAGCGCCCTGCGTCACACCGTGCAGGTAACAGCGTTCATCTTCTTGGTCAGCCTGATTCTAACGGCGATTGTCGAAACGGTCGGCGAAGAAGCGCTTGAGCAGTTCCTGACTGCCAACCCTGGGCTTTCCGTGGTGGCGGCCTCGGTGGTCGGGCTTATTCCGAACTGCGCTGCGAGTGTGGTCATCACCGAACTGTACCTTGCCGGTTCGCTGGGCTTTGGGGCATGCATGGCCGGTCTGCTGGTGTCGGCGGGCATCGGCTTGCTGGTGTTGTTTCGCACCAACCGTTCCGTGCGCGATAACCTTGTCATCGTCGCGGTGCTACTTGCCTGCGGAATTGGCTGGGGCCTTCTGTTCAACGCTCTGGGGATTTCCCTGTAAGCTATGCGACGCACGTACCCATTCGATATACAATACACGTATGGGTGAGAAACGAACAAAGACAACCACGCCCGAGCCTATGGGCAGCGTGGACCCGTCGGCTGATTACCGAAAGCTGGGGCAACCCCGCGACACGGTCAGTGGAACGACCAAGGAGCTGTTCGAGGTGCGCGGATCCGGCGCTTCGTCGGGCGGGTCGACCTTGGCGTTCAAGATAATCGCAGTGGTCGCCATCGTCGCCGTTGTGGTGGCGGTGGTGCTTACGCAGATGGGAGCGCGCTAGCCATGGAACAGCTCGATTTGAACGCGCTTTTGGCGAAGTCCTACGATATCTGCGACGCGCTGACCCGTGCGAACGTGGGCGGTGTGCGCAAGGAACATCGCCAGCTTAAGGTGATGTTGCGCAACGAACTCGCGCTGTTCGGAGCCTATCTTACCGATGCCGATAAAAGCGTCACCGACGACGAGATCGAATTCATCCGCACCACGCTCGGGTTCGCGGAAAACGCCCAGATCGTCTCCGACATCCGCGCACGCAAAGGGATGGCGGCATCCGATCCACAGGGCACGCCGGAGTCACTTAAGTACGCCGTGCTCTCCGACGCCGATGGCAAGCTTAGCCCCGACCCGTTCGGTGGCCAGTGTGCCATGTACTTCTACGACACATTCAAAGTGTTCGGGCAGCACGTGCTCGCGCTCTACGCCCCCGATGTCCCCGACGACGAAGTGAATCGTTTCACCGAGTACCTCGCTCGCATGGAAGACATGCTCAACGAGTACTGCGTGTGGCGCCCCGTGTCGCAGAAAAGCTATCGTGCCATAGAGCCGGTGCTGGAATCCCAGTCGCCCGAAGAGCGCGAGGCGGAACTGGAGCAGCTGCTCGCCCAGCTTTCGTCGCTTATTGGGTTAGAAGGCGTGAAACATCAGGTGAACACCATGGTTAACCTGATCAAGGTGCAGCAGATGCGCTCCGATTTGGAAATGAAGGTCGCCGACATTTCCAAGCATATGGCGTTTTTGGGCAATCCCGGCACAGGCAAAACCACCGTGGCGCGCCTGCTGGCGAACATCTACCGGTGCCTGGGCGTTCTGCGCACGGGCCAGCTGGTCGAAGTGGACCGTTCGGGACTGGTGCGCGGCTATGTTGGGCAGACCGCCACGCGCACGGCCGAAGTGATCGACTCGGCTATGGGCGGCGTGCTCTTCATTGACGAAGCGTATGCGCTCACGGTGAAGAAGGGCGACAACGATTTCGGGCAGGAATCGGTGGACACGCTGCTGAAGGCCATGGAAGACCACCGGGACGACTTCGTGGTTGTGGTGGCGGGCTACACCGACCTTATGGAGCAGTTCCTGAATTCGAATCCGGGCCTGCGCTCTCGCTTCGCTAACCTTATATATTTCGACGACTACACGGCCGAAGAACTGATGGCCATCCTGCTGCAGAACCTGGAAAAGCAGGAGTACCGCCTGTCGACCGAAGCGACCGTGCTTGCGCGCGACATGATCAAGAAACGTGTGGCCAACAAACCCGAAAACTTCGCGAACGCGCGCGACGTGCGCAATTTCATGGAACGCGCGATAGCCAATCATGCTGTGCGCGTCGCACCCTTGAAGGACGCGCCGGGCAACAGGGAGCTCCTTGCAACGATCGAATCCTGCGACCTAGAGGATTGGGAATAGGTCAGGCGCGGCGAGGCTACGCCGCACAGGATCCTGGTCCAAAAATGCCCCCAGCCCGACGAGAGCGGGTTCGGACGCTGGTGCCCCGCAGCTTTGCATCTCCGTTGATGTGTCGGTTTCCGCATCAATGCCGGTGCTGGTCCCTGAATTGTGCACCCATCATGTTTTGCGCCATGCGGTATACTCTTTCGATGCCAAAGACTGCTTTGCGACGTGCGCAAACGGTCGAAACGGTATGTCCGCAAAACAG
Source organism: uncultured Coriobacteriaceae bacterium (assembly GCA_946623915.1). Classification (GTDB taxonomy): domain Bacteria; phylum Actinomycetota; class Coriobacteriia; order Coriobacteriales; family Eggerthellaceae; genus CACXMZ01. The sequence goes on from CAMORQ010000128.1 coordinate 5,021, forward strand.
GCTGAACAGGAGCAAACGATGCCCATAACCGACTTTCTGGTGCGCGATGCGAAGCTCTACCCGAGTGACATCGCCCTGGTTGAAGTGAACCCCGAGGTCCGTGAGGCCCATGGGCGCACGTGGCGCGAGTATGACTTGGTGGAGACCAATCCCGCGAAACGCTACCGTCGCGAAATGACGTGGCGCCAGTTCAACGGGCGTGCGAACCGCTTCGCCCACATGCTGCTGAATGCGGGCGTGCAACGCGAAGGCAAAGTAGCCATCCTGTTGATGAATTGCCTGGAGTGGCTGCCTATTTACATGGGTGTGCTGAAGACCGGCGCCATCGCGGTGCCGTTGAACTATCGCTACACCGCAGAAGAGATCCGCTACTGCATCGACCTCGCCGATGTTGACACGCTTATCTTCGGGCCAGAGTTCATCGAGCGCATCGACGAAGTTATCGACGAGATGCCCAAAGTCGAGCGCATGTATTTTGTGGGCGACGACTGTCCCGCCTACGCCACAAGCTATCACGATCATGTCATCCATTTCAGCCACGAAGAACCCGCCGTGGAGGTGCGCGACGACGATTTGGGCGCCATCTATTTTTCCAGTGGAACGACGGGCTTCCCGAAGGCGATTCTGCACAAGCACAGCAGCCTGATGCGCGCAGCCATAACCGAGCAGGCACATCACAGCCAAACGCACGAAGACAACTTCCTGTGCATTCCGCCGCTTTATCACGTGGGCGCGAAGATGCACTGGATGGGCGGACTTACCGTAGGCGCGAAGACGGTTATCCTGCGCGGGGTGAGCCCGGAATGGATTCTGCGCACGACCAGCGAAGAGCAGTGCACCATCGTGTGGCTGCTTGTGCCGTGGGCCCAAGACATTCTGGATGCCATCGATTCCGGCAGCGTCGATGTAGGCGACTTGAAGCTGGACCAGTGGCGGCTTATGCACATCGGGGCCCAGCCGGTTCCCCCTTCGCTGGTGAAGCGTTGGATCGAGCACTTCCCGCATCACCAGTATGACACCAACTACGGCCTGTCCGAAGGCATCGGGCCGGGCAGCGTGCATCTGGGAGTGGAA
>CAMORQ010000129.1 GCA_946623915.1 uncultured Coriobacteriaceae bacterium
TGTGACACCAACGCGTCGTTGCTGTCACATTTGGATAATCCGCCTGGGGGAGTCATTCGGCCTGACCTCTTGGCTCCTTAGGGCTCTTTGGTCTAACCCTTTGGCTCCCCGATGACGCGTCTGCCCCAACGGTGCGCCAGCGTTGCGCCACCGCCGTCCATGCGATACACCAAGAGTGGTAGCGCACGTGCGTTGATGGCTGCGTATAATGAAGGAGCGACGAGAAAAAGGGGGCTGCCATGAGCACTGTAGCGGAAACTGTCGAACGGTTGGTCAACGAAGCTGGATTCGACTACGTGGGGGCATGCACGACCGAAGGGTTCAGGACCCGTCCGGAAGTGCGCGACATGTGCGCGGCGAATCTGTGCCAGCACTACGACAAATCCTGGTCGTGTCCTCCCGCCTGCGGCGAGATCGAAGAATACGAGCAGCGGATGCGCGCCTTCGACAACTGCATGGTGGTGCAGACGGTCGGCCAGATGGAAGATGCGTTCGACTTCGAAACCGTCAAAGAAGCAGCCGAAATACAGGACAAGCGCTTCCGGGAGTTGGTCAAGCATCTCTACGAGGAAGATTTCGAATTCATGCCATTGGGGGCAGGTACGTGCATGCTGTGCCCGGAATGCTCTTACCCGGACAGCCCATGCCGTTTCCCCGACAAGATGGTAGTGTCCATGGAAGCGGCAGGCTTGGTGGTCAATGAAATCTGCACCAAGGCAAACGTTGAATACAACCACGGTGAAAACACCATCAGCTTCAGCGGCTGCATCCTCTATTAGCTAAAAGAGGCTCTTCGGTAGTTTTTGCGGGTGATATTTCGCCGAGGCCCCGCCCTTGTTATTTTCGCCAAAACAGCCCTCATTTTCGGAAAGTAGCCGAGCGCACGCGCGCGGGCTTGCGGCCCAACGCGCGGTCGAGGACGCGCGTGAATGGGGGAGGCGTTTCACGTTTTAGGCGGCACATCGACCTCACCAGGTCCATCGTCCGCCACAGACTCCTCCCTTGCCCGACCTGGGAGGGGCCCCTCGCGGTACCGTTTTCCGTCGTATTCCATGTTTTCTCTGCGCCATCAGGGCGCAGAGCGAAATCTCACCCACAGCAACTACCGAAGAGCCCTCAGAGAATCAAAAGGGGTGTGCTCTTATCTAGCTCTTTAGCGCGATCCGACGCAACCGTTCCTTATGCGGTTGTACTGCCGAGGCTGCACGCTTTCGGCTTTCCGAGCATCTCGGGAAACCGACGATTCGCCTCGCGCCGCAGTACCGTTGGGCGCGTGGCCACGTGGGTGATTTACGCTTCGACGTGACCGATGATCGTCCATTCCAGCGTGATGGTCTTCTTGTCTGCGGCGCCCGTGGCCTCCTGGCTGCCTTCGATTAGCATGCACTCGGGATTGCCTACAACTCCGCGCCGTTTCGCCTCGGCAAGCGCACAGCTTTGTGCTGCCTTCCGGGCCGCTTCCATTGCCTGCTGCCAGGCTTGCTCGTTGTCTTCGATGGAGAAGTACAGGTTTTCGCTTGTGCTGTACACATGGTAACCGTTGATCACGCCGAACTCGCCCCTGTCGGGCACGACGCGCACGCGCTCGTTCACGATCACCTTCGAGCAGATGGCGCCAACGGCGTTGGCTACCTCTGCGTGCTCGGGAATGATGCACTGCGCATTCAGCGCTCGCGCAGCTTCGGGGAGCAGCACATGCGTGGGAGCGCCGATGCCGATGAAGGTGACGTCGGTTTGCGGCAGGAGGCTGAAGTGTGCATTATCGTGGTTGCGCGATGCCCAGTTCGCATCGAAGATAGTCTGCAGCTGGTCTCCCAGCGAAGCGGGCTCGTCGGGCCAATAATGGTCGCCCGTTAGCACGCAGCCTGCCTGATCGTAGAGGCGTTTTTGTGCCAGGTCGTAGATTTCGCGCGCAAGCTTGGGAATTTCCTCTTCGTCGCGCGATGCGTCGACGCCGCGGTAGGATTTCAGCAGACATTGAGCACCTAACTCCGATGCGCGCTTGTCGAAGGTGTCAAAGTCGCCCAGAATGTGCATGGCGTCGGTGGATGTCATCCCGCAGCGCATGACCACAGCTTCGCTTTCCAGTCGGCGCACATCCAATCCCGCGATGTTGGCACGGTAGTCGTACACCGGGACCGGTCCGCCTTCCAACAGCTCGAGCAGCTGTCGTTCAGGGAGAGTGTAGCGATCGACGTCCTCGACCTTGCGGGTCAAATAGAACAGCTCGTACTTGCTGAAGTAGTTCGGATACACGTCGAGCAGATACTGCTCGAGGGACGGGATGATGTTGTCCCAGTACGTTGCGGCGATGCACAGAGGCATGACCTTGCGCGTGGATAGTTCGAGGTGCCCCGATTGGGTGTAGCGCACCGCAGTGTCGCCACCGAGGCCGATGGTGTCGATGGCCACGCCGCCCACTTGAGTTTGCCATCCGCCGATGCGGATGTGCTCGGTGCGCACAGGTTCGCTGTCGTGGAACACCGAAATGTCGGACGTGGTGCCCCCAATGTCGACGACCAAACTTTCTGCGGCAGGTGCTAAGGCTTGAGCGCCGCGCACGGATGCGGCCGGTCCCGAAAGAATGGTTTCCACGGGGCGCAGACGCGCCAGTTCTTCGGACATCAGGGAGCCGTCGCTGCGCACAACCGATACCGGCACGTCGCCCAATCCGCGCTCTTCGAGAGCCGTGCGGATGGCATCCAAGAATTCCTGGATCACGGGGACCAAGCGGGCGTTCAGCAGGGCGGTTGCCCCGCGCTCCATCACGTTGATAGACGCTGCCACATCCGTTGCTTTCACCACGAGCTTGCCGTAGCGTTTCTCGAGGTATTCGGCACCGTCTCGCTCGACGGAACCGCCGTTGTTCAGGGCGTAAAGGCCGGTTATGCCGAACGAGTCGGCTTCTTCGAAGAATTTGGAATGATAGGCGCAGATGGTATCCCAGTCGGGCATTTCGGCGTTTTTGCCGTCGAAGGTGCCGTTGAAGTCCAACGCGAGCACATCCGCAAACGGGATGCCGTAGCGCTTGTCCACCTGCACGCGGTGCAGCACCGCATCGGTGGTTCCCACGATAACCAGTTTTGCGCGACCGCCTTTGCCTTCGACGCAGGCGTTGGTTGCCAGCGTGGTGGAAAGTGAGATGCGTTCCGCTTTCACCCTGACGTCTTCGGGTAACGCATCGAGTGCGTTGCCGATGCCGATGGCCAAATCTCGCTTGGTGGTAAGCGCCTTCGCCTTGGCAAGAACGGTTGTCGTGCTGGTGTCGACTACCACCGCATCGGTGTAGGTTCCGCCGGTGTCAATGCCAATTCCGATCATGAGCGCCCCCTTATGGCAATTGCCCACATGGCTACCGTGATATGTTAGTTAACGATACCTTATGAAAGGGGCTTTTGCATCGGCGCTTTGTGACAAAACACTAAGCTTGCTCTGTTCATAGTGAACAATCTCGGGCCCGTGTAGAGTTAAAGCAGCTTTGCCAGCTCCGCAGTGAACGCTGGTGTGCTGCCGCAGCAGCTGCCGAACACGGTCGCTCCGCACTCGATCATGTCCGAGACGGCGTTTGCGAACGCAGCGGGATCCATGCGGTAAACGACCTGTCCGTCGACGAGTTCGGGCATGCCGGCGTTCGGCTGCACGAGCACGGGCTTCGATGCGGCTTCGATCATGGTGGCGATCTGGCTGCGCAATGTTTCGGGGCCGTGCGAGCAGTTGATGCCAACTACGTCCGCCCCCGCTTCCTGCATGCGCTGCGTGCAGGTGGGTATGTCGTTCCCCATCAGGGTGAAGCCGTTTTCTTCGAACGTCATGGATGCGAACACGGGCAGGTCGGAGTGCTCCTTGGCCGCACGGATGGCGATCTCGGCTTCGGCCACATCGGGGATGGTTTCGATAAGGATGAAATCCACCCCTGCTTTTTCGGCTGCGCGCGCCTGCTCGGCGAACAGCGCGAAGGCGTCCTCTTCTTCCAGGTCGCCGAAGGGGGCGAGCATATGCCCGGTCGGTCCGATGTCGGCAGCTACGAATTCGGGTTCTGCAGCACGCGCACAGGCGACCGCTGCGACGAACACGTCTTCGACGCTGGCATCAACGCCGATGGTGTCAAGCAATGCGCGGTTGGAATTGAACGTGTTGGTGGTTATCGCCTGCGCGCCGGCTTCGACGTAAGCGCGGTGTATCTCGGTAATCGCGTCGGGATTCGTTATGCAGAGCGCGTCGGCAGGACCGTCTCCGGCAAGCCCTGTCGACTGCAACGTGGTTCCCATAGCGCCGTCGAAGAGGAGCTTTTCTTCGCCGTTGAGGATTCGCATAAGGCGTTCGCTTGAAATGCGCATAATGGCCTCCTTGTTCTGTCCAAGGGATGGCGTGTCTGCCTCCGACGAATGATACCCGAGTGCATGAACGTATATACAGAGGTTGTACATAAATGTTCATGTAGCGGGGTAGGTGGTTGGAAGGTGATAGACATAATGAGACCCGTCTGTCGCCGAAAGGCGGTGTTGGTTAGGTACGGATTTTCGACCCCTTATCGTCTTTAGCCCAGAAGTTGCCCGGATGCCTGTCCGGGTTGGCCACGATTGCATCGAACACCGCCATAGACTCGAACGCGTCCAGAGCGTGCTGCCCTATGGCTTTGAAGAAGGATAGTGCATCTTGGAAACTGGCCGTGCGGATGCTGTCTGCAGGGAGGCACAGTTCGAAAGGAACGAATGCCACGTCTGGTGTGTTGAGCAGAGCGCAGGTCGAACAGAGTTTGTCGTGCCATTCGGTCAGACAATACTCGACTGCATCGGATCCGCCTTCCCGCGCCACCTGCCAGGCAAAAACTCGCTTACGGGTTCTTTGCCGTAGTTGGGCGCCGCTATGGGCGATCCTGCTTTGTGCCGTACGAGCTGGCCGTTGTGTTTGCGCCAGGTCGATTTCCAGTCCACGGGCGCGGTATCACGTCATTGTACGTTCAAAGGAGAAACGCGCGATTTCGTCGTCGTAGAGCTTTAGCTTGTATGCAACAGGTTTGTCCACAAGATGATGTACTGCGGTGGTACCGCACGCGGAGTTGCAAGCGGTCTATTGGCGCATTGCGAGTTGACATCGTCTTCAGGCCTTTGGTACGTGTACAATGAACGAATAATATTCAATGGCATTGGCTGAACGCATGATGGGACTGAGGCCAACATATGGATAGGAACAAGGGTATGGCGCAAAGCCAGCAAGCCTACGAAAATAGCTCGTCGTTCTTTCAGAATCGCGCTTGCGAGCATTTTCCCTGCCACAAAGGGGTAGAAGAAGCCTCGTTCAACTGCCTGTTTTGCTACTGTCCCCTCTATGCCCTCGGGCCGCATTGCGGCGGTAACTACCGCTACAACCGCAAAGGCGTGAAGGATTGCACGGGTTGCGTGCTGCTTCACGACGGCGACGGGGGAGCCGCGCTGGTGAAAGCGCGTTTCAAGATGCTTGTGGACTTGGCGCGCTTGCCAGAAGGCGAAGCCGGCGCAAGCACGGCGAGTTAGGCTGCCTCTGTTCGGGCGCGAATACGGATGGACCTATGATCGCTTTGGTAACAGGAGGAGCCGCCAGTGGCAAAAGCGCATTCGCCGAACGCTTGGCTTGCTCGTTGTCTCCGGTGCGAACATACTTAGCCACCATGGCCAGCGAGGGCGGTGAAGCCCAGGAGCGCATCGCGCGCCACAGGCAGCAGCGTGCTTGGGCAGGTTTTTCCACGGTCGAGTGCGCGGGGACGCTCGATGTCGCGCTGGATGCCGATGCGCTCGAAGGGGTCGCCCTGCTCGACGATGTGGGCAACCTGGTGTCGCGCGCGATGTTCGACGAGAACTGGGCGCTGCGCGATTGCGACGGCGTGCTCGATAGGCTTAGTGCAGAGTTTTCCCAGCTGTCGGACTTGTTTACCCATGTTGTGGTTGTCGGAAACGATGTGGGAAGCGACGGTGCCATCTTCGCCGACGAAAGCGGGCGGTGGGTGCGCATGGTAGGAGCCCTCTGCTGCAAGATGGCCACGCGATGCGACTGCGTTGTCGAAG
>CAMORQ010000130.1 GCA_946623915.1 uncultured Coriobacteriaceae bacterium
GAGGTGTATTTGGCCGGCGCCGACGACCAGGAAAAGGCTCGGCTGGAGTTTTTCAGCGAGCTGTGGCGCATCCAAGAAGAAGAGGGGGCGCGCATTGCGCAAGCGCACCCGTACGCGGCGCCCGACGCGGCGGCGATCGAGGAGCGCTATTGGGGCGGCAAGGCGGTGTTCGCTGACTATCCCGTGCAGATAGATGCCAGCGACTTCGCGCGGGTTTGCGACGCCATAGCGACCCACCTCGGCGAGCATGCCGGCCTGGAAGAAGAGGTTGTCGATGCGCTTGCGCGGGTTAGCTGGGAAGATTTCGCTCAGGTGGCCGACCTTGCGCTTGCCGGCGCCAACCCGCCTGAGTTTGTGGAGCAGTGCCTGCAGACCTTCGATGTGTTCGACGTGCCCTCCGAACTCCCCGCGAGTATCTTCATGATGGTTCCGGCGTGGGCCTTGCGTGCATTCTTGGACGCACCTGCCGCTGCGGTCATGGCGCAGATGAAACCCAACACGAACGAAGAGCGCGTGCACGACAACCCGCTGCTCTGCCCGGTATGCGGCACGCCGGCCACAGCGTCGTGCGTGGGCGAAGTGACCGCCACCAACGGCGGCGGGCGCACCCTCTATTGCAGCACCTGTGGCACCAACTGGGCCTTCGAACGCATACGCTGCGCGCGTTGCGGCACGCAGAACCCCAACCACTTGCACTGGTTCCACATCGAAGGCGACGAAGCCCATCGCATGCAGAACTGCACCGAATGCATGAGCTACATGCGCACCGTGTTCGAAAACGAATCGCCGACAGGTGTGACCAGCATGGAAGTGGAAGATGTGGTCATGGTGAAACTGGACGCTATGGCTCACGACGACCGTTTCAACCTGAAAGAGGGCTAGTCCGGGAAGAGCTAAAGGGCTGCCGGTCAAAAGGCGCCCGAAAGTCTGTACACTAATTCGGGCAGTAGGAGCAGGCTGCGGTACGCCACCGCAGTGAAATTGCCGCAGTGTCCCGCATGAGGGTTTTTACGTGGGTTGTGACAGTGCCGCGATTGCCGTTTTATTGGGCGTACTCCCAATGGCCTTCTTCCACCAGGACGTGTTCGGTGTAGGCGTCTAGGTCCACTATCCACACCTCTTCTTCGCGGGTGCTGCCAATCTCGAATGTTTCGCCGCAGGTTGGGCACGCCATTTCCGCGGCATCGTCGTTTGGCGGCGGACAGTTGTGGCCGTTTGGACAGATATAGACATAGGTTGCGGGACGGTGCCGACCCGAACACTGGTAATACGGGTCTGTTTTCCGCATTTCGGTCAGGAACGCTTCTTGATGCGTTTTCCATTCTAGATACGTCTCGAAAATGGGGCTTGGCCCGCCGAATGGTCCGGTGTAATTGGCGTCACCTTCAACGTGATCGCTGCCGCCGCAGATGATCTTGCGCGATCCGGAAACCGTTATGGTTTCCCAATGGCCCTCTTCTTCGTGGTAGATGTCTTCATACCTATCGGGAATCCAGACCAGTTCAGGCTCGGGATCGGGTTCGGGTTCCGGATCAGGTTCCGGCTCCGGCTCGGGTTCAGGCTCCGGATCGGGTGTCGGCGCTGGGTTGGGGGTGGGAGTTGGGTCGGGTTCGGGCTCCGGCTCGGGAGTCGGAGTAGGGGTCGGCGTGGGTGTTGGCGTCGGGTCGGGAGTCGGAGTAGGAGTCGGTGTCGGATCGGGTGTTGGGGTAGGGGTCGGCTTGGGCTTCGTGCCCGACGAGCTCGACGACCTCGAAGAAGACGAGCTGTGGTCGGCCTTGCTCGAGTCGCTCTTGCTCTCTGAAGAGCTCTGGCTCGTGCCGCTTTTGCCCTCCGAAGAGCTGCTGCTGGGCTTGTTGGATTCGGACCCTTCCTTCTTGCCACCCTGCTTGCCGCCCTGGCTGCTGCTTTGCTCGCTGCTCTGCTTGCCGCCCTGGCTGCTGCTTTGCTCGCCGCCCTTGTCCTCATCTGATTCCGCAGGAGGTTTCGAGCTTTCGCGTGCATCGGAGCTGCTTGCGCTGGAGTTCTTGCTCGACGACGATGGGCGGTCTTTGCTAGAAGTGCTAGAAGACGATCCTTTGCTCGATGTTTCGGTTTCGTCTGCCTTGTGTGTCGAAGACTCCTTCGACGAGCTGTTCTCGCGCGATGACTGCTTGTCGCCCGAGCTGCTTTGCGACGAAGTGCTGCTGTCTTTTTCGGTGGCGCTCGTCGACGACAACTTGGAGCTCGAAGAAAAGCTTGAAGAAGAGCTCGATTCGTCCTTGTGTTCCGGCGATTGCTTACCAGAATCGTCTTGTACGTCGGCAGTGCCTGGATTGTTTTGCGTGGTAGTCCTTCCGGGCATGTCGTTGTAGATCGTTTCGAACACTACTGGGTCTTCGTTGCGTTCGGTAATCGAATAGGTGGACGGATCAACTGACGAAGCAGAGCTGGATGCCGCCTGGTCGTTTGCTTCGCCATCCTTGGCTTCGTCCTCGGCGCCTTGGCCCTTGTCGTCTTGGGGCTTTTCGCTCGAAGAGGAATCGCCGCCTCCTGCGGAAGGTGAATCGCCGTCATTGGAAGAGCTGCTTCCTTGCCCAAAGCTGCTCGCAGCGTCGCTTGCATCGGCATCGCCGCCTGCGGAACCATTCGCGCCCGCTTGGGCGCCTCCTTCCAGGAAAAGGGCCTCTTCGAGCACTTGTCCCGGGAGGGGGATGGCCACAGAGGCAACGGCGCTGTTCAGCGCGAAGGCGGCAAGTCCGCCGCAGAGCATCATGGCGACGGCTCCCGCCGCCACCGTCGATTTCCTGCGTGTTTCCCCGTCTTTGTTCAAGCGTCGCTTCGATTCCGTTGACGCAATATGTGACTTCGTCAACTGAGCGTATGATGACCTTATCGCGATTTTACAAAACCAAACCCGTCTTGTAAAATCCGAATGCTAACCAGATTGCGGCATCTTCTCTGCACCAGCCGCATGAACGGTGGCGCTATACGCCCACCTGTGTCTGCCCAGAGGTGGTACGTAAGCGTTTCGAAGGAAACGTGCTAACAGAATACGTACACACATCATTCTGCAACCAGACAGCTTTTCCTATACCCAAACATGGGGCAGTTTCTCATGCGCCGTACGCAGAAACGAAAGCAGGACACGTAATGAAGTTTTCTCAAAAAGCATTGTCGATGGTGCTGGCATTTGCGCTCGTTGCAACTCCCATGCCCGCATATGCGCTCGATGGCGATACGGGCTCGGTGGCGCAGAGCAAAGGCGCCGCGGTCTTTTCGCTTGGGCAAAGCGAAAATGCTGCGGGCGGTGCCCAGAACCAATCGGGCTCACAGGGTGATGGATCAGGCGCAGCTGGCATGCAGGCGCTTTCGTTCGGGGCAAGTGACCTTGCCAGCGAACCGTGGGTAGCGGCGGACTTCACATACGGCACTGCAGAAAAGCTGCTCTATGGATGCGACTACACGCGCCAATTCTCTATTTCCGGTCCGGTGGTGTCGGGTTTCTCCGAGCAGGGTGAAGCGAAACTGGCCGCAGGCAAGACCGATTTGGTCGTGCCATCCACCGACCCGGATGGCAATATGCTCATTGGCGTGGGTAAGCGTGCCTTCTACGAAAAGGGCCTGACGTCGGTCACGTTCCCCACGGGCATGCTCATCCCTTACGACGACACGGTCACCCACCGCGTGACCAAGCGTGGCAACTTCATCATTTTCGACGAGGCGTTCGGCAAGAACAACTTGACCAAGGTCGACCTTCCCACGGGCGTTATTGCGGTGCTGCCGAGCGCGTTTAAGGCTAACCAGCTGGAAGAAGTGTCGTTCGGTCGCACCATCTGGTGGATCGAAAACCTAGCCTTCGCCAACAACCAGATCCATACGGTGAACTTTCCCATAACTGTGGATTTCCAGATGGAAATGCACGGCATGCCGTTTTCCGACAATCAGATTAAAAGTGTGCGCATTCCCGACTTTACAGCGGTGGTTAATAAGTACAGCTTCGCCATGAACCCTGGTATGGAGGAAACGCCCGACGAAAATCCGCGCAAGGAAACGCTGCGGGCACAAGGCTATCCGCTTGGCGTGGTGCACATGTACTGCGGCGACTTGGAGCTGTTCCATCTGGACCGCATCCACCATATAGAAAAGACCACCGAATCCACGAAGTCGTGGTACCAGCGTTTGGTTTACGTCGATAACGGCGAAGATGTGACCGCCTGGAACGCCAACGACTTCACCTATGACGGCAACACCGTGACGGGCCTTTCAGAAAGCGGCATCAAAAAGCGCGCCGAAAACAAGAACCTGGTTATTCCGGACCGCTCCCCCGACGGCACCACGATCCTGCACATTGCAGATTCGACGAACACAAGTGGCGGAGGCCTGTTCGGGACCCGCGAAGAAGGCTTCGACACCGTGCAGCTGCCCAATGGCCTGCAGACTATTGGAGAGAACGCGTTCAGGGATACCGGGCTGAAGGACGTGCAGTTTCCTCTGGGTTTGAAGAAGATTGGCAATTATGCCTTCATGATGAATCAGCTGTCTGCTGCTGTGTTGCCCGACACGGTAACCACGTTAGGTATTGGTGCATTTTCCACTAATCCAAATCTTGCACGCATCGGCTTGTCCAAGGGTCTTACCGAAATCCCTGGTGGTGCTTTCGGCTGCAGCGACCAAAAGAATTGGATGGCAAACCTTACGTCCATCGCTATCCCTGACACCATTACCAAGATCGGAGATAACGCGTTTGCGGGCAACAATTTCAAGAGAATTGAAATCCCCGCTTCCGTGAAGGAAATCGGGCGGTTTGCGTTCTCCACGAAAAACTACCTGAAGGATTCTTGCGAGCTCATCTTGCACGAAGGTCTGGAAACCATAGGCACCTATGCGTTCCGCAACAAGGTTATCGAAAGCGTCGACCTGCCCACAACGGTCAAGAAGCTCGAAAAGAACACCTTCCTGAAGCAGTATTCGGTTGGCGACACCTTCGAAGGTGGCTTAAGCACCGACCCCGTGCTCATTACCACGGTCTACGTAAGCAGCTACGACCAGTACACCGACAAGGTGAACTTCCCCAATGGCGAAAATTCGCACGTTATCCGCTACAAGGGCGAAGACAAGTGGACGTCTGAAGACTTCACCTACGGCGAATGGACCATTGCCGGCGACCTGCATCCTGCCAATGACACGACTGACAAGCTTCAAGGAAGCGTCCACGTTGTAACGGGCTTTACCGAAATAGGTCAGGCAAAACTGGACGGCGGCCTCACCGACCTGGTCATTCCCGCAATCGACACGAATGGCAATCAGGTATGCGGTGTGGGCGACAACGCTTTCACGAACAAAGGCATCACGTCGCTCACGCTGCCTGCTGGCGTCAAGACCGCCAACGACAAGACATCTTGGAATGCCAGCCTTGCGCAGCGGGGCAACTTCTTCATTGGGGCAAGCGCCTTTATGGGCAACCAGCTTACGCGCCTCGATTTGCCCGAAGGTGTGCTCTACGTTGGCGGTTCTGCGTTCAAGGGCAACAAGCTTGCCAAGGTTACGTTCCCCGAAACCTGCATGTATATGGGCAGCCAGGCGTTTGCCGGCAATCAGATAATGACTGTCGGGTTCCCTGAAAAAACCGACTTCCCTCTGCAGATCTCCGAGATGGCGTTTGCCATCAACAAGTTAGAGTCGCTGCAGGTTCCCACAGACATTTCCTTCTTGGGCGCGAACACCTTCTTGCAGAACACGGGCATGGAGCCAGTAGTTGGTGGTAACGCAAACCAGCAAAAAGGCGGGGTGGTCCATCTTTACGTGACCGATTTGTCGAAGGTTGGGACAATAGCTAAGGACCGCACCGTCACGGGCGGCGGATCGGTCGTGCAGGACATCAAGGAGGGGACAGTTCCTGCGCAGTTCGCACCGTGGGGCCTGCAACATTTCACCTTCGACGAAGCTGGCACTACCGTTACCGGCTTAACCGACGCCGGCAAGGCCAAGCTGAAGATCGACCAGGATTTGGAAATCCCCGATGTGGGTCCGACTGGCGAAGACATCACTGTTATCG
>CAMORQ010000131.1 GCA_946623915.1 uncultured Coriobacteriaceae bacterium
GCATCGGCCGCATCGTCGCCCGCATGCGTCGCGATAGGATCTTTGACGATGGTCGCGTAGGCCGCGCTCGCCGTCCAACCGCGCGGATCGCGCCCCGGACTGCTGTAGAAGCCAACGAGCGACAACTCGCCCTCGTGTACCCCCGTTTCTTCGGCCAGTTCGCGCACGGCCGCATCGTAGGCCGTCTCCCCCTGCTCGACGAACCCGCCCGGTAGCGCCCACAGCCCCAAGAACGGATGGCGACCCCGACGGATGAGCAAGATCTCCAATCCGCCGTCGCCCTCGCGCACGATGCACGCATCCGATGTCAGCGAGGGCTTTGGCCATTCCTGCTTCTTGTAGTCGGCCAAAAACTCCTGCTCGGTCAGGCCGTCCGGGTCGACCGGCGCGTGCTTGTTTTCCGCGTGCTTGCCTTCCGCCTCCCGACCATCGCGTTCCGCCTTGCAGGCGCTCCGCTTATCATTCACATGCATGCCCGTTCCTCTCGCGCGACTTCCTTCGCGTCCGTCCCATCCTACGGTTACCTAACCTGCTACATCTGCCATGATGACACAACAAGGGGGAGTCTCCCCTAACGCACGGTTTCTGCACATACTCGGGAGGGATGCTGACAGGCGGGTGCGCCCTGTCCCCTGTCCTCGCCCCTACCCTCCATCAAGATAGACCCCCTCTTGCGTGCGGGGTGAAAGCAGCGTGATCGCATTCCACGCACCGAAGCCCGACCCGCCCCCCTTGCATGCGAGGTAAAAGCGCACATCAAATGCCGAAGATGGCGCCAAAGGCATCGAGCACGCGGCTTATAGTTTGTTTCGTCGGCGCAAACCTCTAAAGCGCGTGCGAACCGACGCACGTCAGAGAGATCGACGCCCCGGACAGCCTCCCTGCATACGCAATCCTTGCCAGGGCCATCTTCGGGCAATTGGATGTTGCCAGGGTTACTGCTGGCTCATTTACTCCGCGTAACCGAGCCAGCACGCGAGGGCTACTGCTTTACTCTGCCGACCCCTTTCGCTCCGCCGACTCCATTGGCTGCAACAGTTCTGCATACACTACGCCGTGCTCTTTCTCCAACCAGCCAAACAGTTCTTCGGGAGTGTATACGGGCACCTCCGACAGGGCAAAGTCGTTTTTGCTAGACGTAATGAATACATCTGGCGAAATGGTGCGTGCAGTCTGGTACACCACGGCATCTTCGAAGTCTTCCCAAGCAGACGAAAGCGCTCTGTCTATTTCTGTTTCGCCCATCATCGTTACCCGCACCGCCTTGCGCACGGATGCAAGCTTCGCTTTAACTTCCGCACGGCGTGCGGGCCTGCCACCTTCGCTTAAGATGTTGAACAGGTCGGTCCACTGGGTAGGGCTGACCCATATTTCGAATTCGCCTATGTCGCCAAGCGCAAGAAGGAGCCTCGCAGCGTCATGCGAGCTACCGCGATCCACCAAAGCGTCTACAACAACATTCGTGTCCAAAAACATCTTCATAGCTATGCCGCCTGTTAAGAGCGCCCACGAGACTGCTTTGTCAAACGGTGTATCCTGGCATCCTTTAAAGACATGTCCGCAAACTCCTTGGAAAGACTTACCTGCAGCCCATCCACCCAAGCAAGAGCCTCTTGCAAGCGCTCCGGTGAAACGTGCGAAACAAGCGCCTGTTCGGTACCCCAAGGCAGTGCCTTGTGCGAAAGGATATAGTCGTACAACTCGTTGATGACAGCAGAGGCATTTGTGCCCAAGCTCGCCAACACGCGGTTGCCTGCCTCTTTTTTGGTAGCTTGCATACGCGCTGTGACCATGGCATCCATATACGTGCCTCCATATAAATAATGGTAATACGTTGTACTTGCTAATTGTAATGCGTACAACTGTTCTTGTCAACCACGGGTTTGGGTAACTTTTTACTATGCTGAGCTAGACCACTGTGGGTATAGCACCGCACCGCGCTCTGCGGCAACAAGCGGATCGGCTCCTGCCAGTCAGGGGGCTGGCCGTCCGTCTGGAAGGCAAGGGAGCGCACAGGTGCTTGGGAGCGACTCCCCCGTAATGTCATTCCGAGTGGAAGGCTCGCACAGGACCTGGAACTTAGGGATTCTCCCCAGTCGCGGCCCTCTTCCGGCCGCAGGTGGGCATGCCCCGGGCAGCCGAGGGCTGCGGCTGGGGAGATTCCTCGGCTGCGGCGCTTGCGCGCGTGCCCGAAAAACCCAGCAGCTGGCACCTTGGAACGAGTTTGCCAGGCCCTTACGCTCGTTAGCGCGACTTTGCGCAGTTGCTTTGCCCTCCCCTGGCTCATGACGCAGCATGGGCGTGTCGCACGATGGCAGCAGCGCACAATGATGCATCCAGCAAGAAACAGCGTGCAGCATCCAATCAGCACGCGTTGCAATGCGGGCGGATGGCAGACAGAAAAAAGTGGCGAGCCGGTTTCGACTCGCCACCCTTCCGAGTTTGATGCGCGTTCGCGCGTGTGCGCGGCAGGCTCCTTACAGAGCGCCCACCAGGTCGATGCCGGGCTTGAGGGTTTCGACCTCGTTGTCGGGCTCCCAGTTGGCGGGGCACACCTGGTCGCCATGCTCGGCCACGAACTGAGCGGCCTTCAGCAGGCGCAGCAGCTCTTCTGCCTTGCGGCCGATACCGCCGGCGGTGATCTCGTACACCTGGATGTGACCCTCGGGATCGACGATGAAGGCGCCGCGCTCGGCCAGGCCGTCGGACTCGATCAGGACCTCGAAGTCCCTGGCCAGCACATGAGCCGGGTCGGCCAGCATCGGGTAGCGAACCTTGCTGATGCGCTCGGACTCGTCGTGCCATGCCTTGTGAACGAAGTGCGTGTCGCAGGAAACCGAGTAGACCTCGGCGCCGACGGCAACAAACTCGTCATAGAGGTTGGCGAGGTCTTCGAGCTCGGTCGGGCACACGAACGTGTAGTCGGCCGGATAGAAGAAGAACAGGCTCCACTTGCCAAGCACGTCGGACTTGGTGACGGTCTTGAAGTCGCCGTCCTGGTAGGCCTGCACGCAAAAATCGCCGATTTCCTTGTTGATCATGGACATGGTCGAATCTCCTTTTCTGTAAGACTTCCTTAACAGGACTAAATACTAACATTACTTCTCGCATGTGCAAGGGGGTGCAGCGGTAAATGAAGATTTCTCCATTATTTGCTATTGCGTTAGTAGCATTTATCGGCCGAAGAAGGGGACTGTCTCTTCGTAACACCTGTGGTATCTTTTTCAAGGATGATTCTCCCCCTGTTCTGCAAGCGAGGTCTGCCGTGCTTTACCTGCTAACCGGAGACATACAAATCGGGAAAACCCGCTGGCTCAAAACCCTGTGCAACACGCTTGGACAACGCGATGTCGAGGTCGCAGGCGTCATCGCACCAGGCCAGTGGCATCCGCTCGGCGACAAAACCTTCGACAAGCGCGGCATCGACAACGTGCTGTTGCCCTCGGGCGAGCGTATCGCCTTCGCCCGTCGGCGCGACCTCGCTTTGGAAGAGGGCACGCTCGACCCGGCCAGCCAGAGCGCGCAGGCAAACCTGATGTGGGAGATAGACGAAACGGCCATTTGCCGCGTGAACGATCACTTCCGCGAGCTAACCCGGCACGCACGCACCCCCGGCAGCCGTCCCGGAATCCTCGTCGTCGACGAACTCGGGCAACTCGAACTCGTGCGCGGCGGTGGGCTGACAAGCGCCGTGGCCCTGCTCGATGCCGGCCCGACCCCGCGCTATCCGCATGCCATCGTCGTCGTGCGCGAACAGCTGATCGAGCATGCGCACCGGCGCTTCGACGCAGCCTGGGGTGGCGCTGTTCGCGCGGTCTCCCCCACCGATCAGGCTGCCGCCCAACTGCTCGGCACCGTGTGCGAACAGGGGACACGCGAACAGGACGCGTGAACCTCGGTTCTTCTATCATCTTGTTTTTATGCAAGAAACCATCCTGAAAAGTTGCAAAGTATGCAAGAAAACATCCTGAAAAGTTGCAATAAAAGGAGGATAATAACCCTGAAAAGTTGCATCGGGAGGAACGGGATATGCTGAAAAGGAAGATGGCAGACCGCCTTGGCGATTGGAAGAAATCGCATGGCGCGAAGTGCCTCGTCATTAACGGAGCGCGCCAGGTGGGCAAATCCTTCATCGTGGACCGCTTCGGCGAGAGCGCGTACGAAAACTACATAAAGATCGACTTCGTAGAGCACCCCGAGTATAGCAACATCTTCGAAGGCGCCCTCTCTGCCGATCGCATCTATTCGAACATAACGCTCTCCGTGCCCGGCGCGCATATCGTTCCCGGCAAGACGCTCGTCTTCTTCGACGAGATTCAGGAATGCCCCGCCGCCCGCGCTTCGTTCAAGTACCTCGCCCAAGATGGCAGGTGCGACGTCATAGGGTCTGGGTCGTTGCTGGGAATGAGGTTTCGCGAACTGTCGGACGCGCCATCGCTGCCCGTGGGATACGAAGAGCAGGCAACGTTGCGTCCCCTCGACTTCGAGGAATTCCTCTGGGCGCGGGGTTACGACGAAGATGCCACACGTCAGCTCAAATCCTACATGGCCAACCTCGAGGCCATCCCCCGAGCGGTACACGAGACGATGATGCGCCTTTTGCGCGAGTACCTCGTCGTAGGCGGCATGCCTGCGGTTGTGCGAGCGTTCTCGAATGGGTGGGATTTCGGCGCGGCACACGAGGAACAACTTGCGCTCCACACGCTCTACCTCGACGATATTGCCCGCTACGCCGAGCCCGCGCAGCGGGTCAAGGCGCGCGCATGCTATCTCTCCCTCCCACGCCAGCTCGCAAAAGAGAACACCAAGTTCCAGTACGCAGTCGTGGAAAAGCGCGGCAGTGCACGCAAATTCGACGGCGCGGTCGACTGGCTAGTCGGATCGGACATGGTCCTGCGCTGCCAGGCCGTGTCCGCTCCCGATTACCCCCTGGTCGCATACGAGGACGGAAGCCGCTTTAGGCTGTATGCGAACGACACGGGTCTTCTGATGGCCATGTACGACTTCTCGATGAAGGCCACGGTGGTCGAAAACACGCTGAAGGGCGCCACGAAGGGCGGGCTGTACGAAAACCTGATCGCATGCATGCTTTCCGCAAACAACGAGGCACTGCGCTATTGGATGTCAAAGAGCGGCAACCGCGAGGTCGAGTTTCTTGTCGAGCGCAACGGCGCAGTGGCGCCTATCGACGTGAAGTCCTCGCGGGGCTCCACCGTCTCGCTCGACAGCTTGCTCGACCGCGAAGACGTGCGCGTGGGATACAAGCTCATCGATGGCAATGTTGGCCGATTTGGGAAGAAGGTCACCCTGCCGCTCTACCTTGCCATGTTCCCTCTGCCTTAAGGCACGAGAGCGCTTGGCGCGTACACCTACGTTGTCCAAGCAGAGGGGTAAAGATCTCGCGCATCCATCTTCTCCTGGAAGGTGACACAAGAACCGTCCCCCTGTCACCCTCTGTCACCCTCTGTCTTGACAAGGCGGCAGGGTTTTTGCCACTCTTGCAACCATGACCAATCAACACGAAGCCAACACCCCGAATGCCACCTTGCCAGCCAACGGCGAGGCCACCTCGCGCCTGGAGCGCATGGTGGGTCCCGACGGCATCGAGCGCCTTTCGCACGCCCGCGTGATGGTGCTGGGCCTGGGCGGCGTGGGGTCGAGCTGCGTCGAAGCGCTCGCACGCGGAGGTGTGGGCAACTTCGTCATAGTGGACCACGACGTGGTCGAGGCCAGCAACATCAACCGGCAGGCGATCGCCTTTTGCAGCACCATCGGCCGCAAGAAGGTGGACGTGATGCGCCAGATGATCGCCGAGATCAACCCCGACGCACACGTGATAGCGCTCGACCAGTTCGTGCTGGCCGACAACCTCGGCGAGCTGTTCGACACCTACGTCGTGCGCACAGACTACCTGATAGACGCCCTCGCCCCCATCTCCAC
>CAMORQ010000132.1 GCA_946623915.1 uncultured Coriobacteriaceae bacterium
GCTGTATTCGGTGCCCACCAGACACCCCCCTTTGCTCGCCGTATGCCGCATCCCGATATCAACGCCGACCGGTCGCCGACGCATCCAAAAGCAACCTAGCTCACCAACGCAGCGCCCGCCTCGAACGCGGCGGCGCACTCCTTGGGAAAAACCTCCTCGTGGCGACGCTGCCTGGCATCGCCGTCGAACAACGTCCAGGGCCAGTCGGTCGCGTTGTAGTCCTTCAGCTGCAACGTCTCCCCCGACACGAGCGTCTCGCAAGGACCAACGAAACGCGAAAGCGTCTGCTGGTAGCCCTGCACAAGCCCTGCGTAGTTCGTGTCCGGCGCATTGCTCGTCATGATCAGCAGCACGGGAACAAACCGCTCGGTGCAGCACGGATTCTCGACGTTATACGTGAGGTTCTGAAAGATTAGCCGCTCGTAGAGCGCACGGAACGACGCCGTCAGTTCGGAGAGGTAGTTAGGCGAACCGATGATCAGCCCGTCGGATTCTCGGACGGCGTCGAGCACGGGCTTCAGGCCATCGCGCACGATGCAATGCCCCTTGAACTTTTCCTTCTTGCATCCGAAGCACGAAATGCAGCCCGTGTAGCGCTCCAGCTTGAACAGGTCGAACTTCTGCACTTCGGCACCAGCAGACTGGGCACCGCGTATCGCTTCGTCGATAAGCGTGTCGGTATTCCAACCTTTACGCGGTCCCGCATTGACCGCAACGATCTTCTTCCCCATGAGCTTCTCCCCTTTGCAAACAGCATTGAAGGCAGCACGTTAGCGCCATAACGCATACCTGCGTATTATCGTGCTAACACATATCGGCAAGCAAACTCAGGCGCAGCGTTACCAGCTTGCCGTCGTGTGCTCTGTTACAATCCCAGTGTCCAAGAAGGACCCTGACGATGGCAGCCGTACCAGGTTTCGCAAAGACGGCGCGAGGTGTTGAACCTACGCCGAAAAGGAGGAAGAAATGGCGTGGCTTGTGCTCATTTTGTCGGGATGCATGGAATCCGTTTGGGCCGTCGCCCTGAGCAAATCCGAAGGTTTTTCCCAAGTGGGACCCACAGTGGTGTTCGCGCTCGCGATGCTGGCGAGTATGCTGGGGTTGGCCTACGCGGTCAAGACGCTGCCCATAGGCGTGGCTTACGCCGTGTGGACGGGCATCGGCGTGGTCGGCGCCGCCACCTTTTCCATGGTCACGGGGTCCGAGAGCGCATCGCTGATGAAAATCCTTCTGCTCGCCGGTCTTGTTGCCTGCATCGCTGGCTTGCGTGTCGTGGAAGGGTAAAAACCGACAACGGCGGAAAGGCAGTCGTTTTTCGCATGGCGCCGCAACTCAAGGCACTGAAGATGTGCCTGCTTTCCGCAACATGCCGTCAATTGAACACATTCGCCTCGTTGCCTTGCGCGTTGACCGCGGCGGCGCAGCGACCGTCCCCCACTACACGCGCATAGCCCCAGATCGCCCTAGTCGCGATGAGCGTCTCCCCAGTCGCACATGTCGCCGAGAATGGGAATGAGCGATTCGCCCTTTTCGGTCAGACTGTACTCCACTTTGGGCGGAATCTGCGGGTATTCCTTGCGGTTGACCAGGCCATCCGCCTCAAGCGCTTTCAGGGTTGCGGAAAGCGTTTTGTACGAGATTCCTTCGATGTAGCGCCGCATTTCGTTGAACCGCACCACGCCGAAACGCGCCAACGTGTACAGAATGAATATCTTGTACTTGCCCTGAATGAGCGACATGGTGTAGCTGAATCCCGTGTCTTCCAGCTTGCAATCGTCGATGCATTCGAACGACATGCTCCACCCCCCTCTTGCGCACCTGCTGTTCGCACGTACGCTTTCTCTAGGGTTAGTACATAACACAGATGTGCGTACTATCCTTTCGCAGTCAATGCATACTATCATGCACCTGGCGAAACAAGCAAGCCAACCGAAAGGAGCAATCGTGAAAGAAGCGACTCTACCGTTCGTCACCCGCCTGACTTCCCCCAACCCGGTAACCATCGTCTGCACCCAGAAACCGGACGGCGGCACCAACCTGGCCACCGTGTCCTGGTGGATGCCCCTCTCTTTCAACCCCGAAATGATCGCCTACGCCATGGCTAAGACGTCGTTCAGCGGCGAATGCGTCCGCGAAAACGGCAAGGTCGTCCTGACCGTTCCGGCCGCACCCATCGCCGAGCACGTGATGAGCTGCGGCACCACCACCGGACACGACACGGACAAGATCGCGGATTTCGGCATCGAAACGCAGGAACTCGAAGGTTGCGACATCCAGGTGCCCGCCCACAGCTGCGTGGCCATTCGGTGCACCATGAAGGAGTACGTGGAAGTGGGCGACCATTACCTCTACATCTGCGACGTGAACAAGGTCTTTGCCGACCCCGAAGAGCCCGCCCTGTTCGCCTGGGACGGTTACGCGAAAATAGCACCCGCGCAGCAAGCCTAGGCAAACAGCCGCAGGGGCGATTCGCGAACGGTCACACGAAATGCCGAGTCAACCGCGGTCCAGACCACATGCACCCGAGAAACGCCCTAAACCTCGGCGAACCCTTGGTCGCGAACCGTGTCGACCCGCTTGACCCTTTCGCGACGATCCGCCGCCGCACGCCACACGCGCGCGAACGCATACACAGCGAACAGGACCGTGTACACCACCGCATTCGTCAGCGCAGGTTGGGCGCCGGCAAAGGCACTTGGACCAATCATGAACATCAGGTGCGCGTAGACCAACCCGTAGAACACGTAGGCGAGCCGCTGCAGTGCAAGCCAGCTGCTCGCCTTCATCTTGCGCTTCACCCACCTGAACGATGTAGCACCGAGCACGACCACCAACACTAACAGCACCACAGCCACAACCAACGCCACCATGGTGCTCGAGGCGAACGCCGACCCTTCCACCACACGGCGCAGATACATGGCCAGGTAAATGCCCATGTGCCCGGCCACCAGCAAACACGCGATGATCGAGAGCTCCGCACGAATGGGACGTAGCCATTTCGACAGGCGCCCTCCCGTGGCAGCACCCCTATGAACATGACCAGGTAGAACATGGCCATCCCCAACCCTCCGCGGCGCATGAGATAGGTAAGCGCCAAAGCGGCAGTGCGCGGCAGGGGCAGCGATGTTGCCGCAATGGCGCATACATCAAGCGCCAAAGCGGCGGCATAGAATACCAGTGGGAATCGGGCAATCGGACGTCGCAGAAGCACGGAGAAAACGGCGACCGAAACAAGAATGGCTAGAAAAAGCACACGCGCCCCCCAACGTTACAGGCGCGAATCGGTTTCCACGAGGGAGACGACTACGCGCCCCACCTTGGCGAACAGGGCATAGTGCGATCCCCAGTCCTGAAGCGGCGCCTCGCTCTCGACGCGGACCATGAAGTCGGCAAGCCAGCTGCCCGGCCCGGTCCGCCCCTTAGGCGAACGAAGCCGTTTCTGGAAAGGGCAGGCACAAGCATGCACCTGCCCCCTGGGGAGGGAAAACTACTTAAGGTAGTAGATTTGCGGACCCGTACCCGCGTCTTCCATGAGGAGTTCGTACTCGCGGCCCTCTATCGCCTTGCTTACATCGGCAAAGATTTCGTCTCGAGGAACTTCAGTTGGTGCAAGTTCTTTCGCGCTTCCGCTCGACGACTTCGCCTCTGATCCGGAAGTTTCGGCCTTTTCCAGATTGGACACTTGCGGTGCGCAGCCTGCAAGCATACCTGCCACAGTGAACACACCTGCACCTTTGATGAAGCTTCTTCGTGTGAAGACAGATGAATCGGTCCCGCTTCCCATATATACCTCCTCGCTTTCCCGCCGACATTCCATACAGTCGGGTTTGCGATGCGAGCATATGAGGTATATAGTTCATGTACCGAAATACTTCGAAGGGGCGACTGGTATCGAGCAACACAGGAAAGGCGCCGTTTTCACTTCGGACATCGCAACGTACGTCATAGCCTATCTTGCCGCTATCCGACATGCGCTTCAGAGCCAATGCAACATCAGCATTTCCCAGTACCGCATCCTCGCACTTTTGCTCGATTCCCCTGCTGGGTTAATGTTTTCCGAGATAAAGATGGCTTGAATCTATCTGCCGCCCATGCCTCCACAGAGATAAATGCGTTGGCGGATAGGCTCCTGACCCAAACCGGCAAAAACGAATTCCACCATAGAGCAGGAAGTACCTGTATAACGAAATCGGGCATTGATTGCATCCGCGACGCAGATGTGGTTGTCGACGATACGTATCGCGCTTTCCATTCTCCCCTACCTGCACACATGAAATCCCTGATAGATTCCGGATTTCTGATTACGAAGCTCGAGTCAAATCTCGCTGCGCGGCTTCGTAACCAGGAACTGTTCGTGGCATACGAAGCCATACGATCATGTTTGGGACATAAACTATTCTTTACAAATATCTCACGTTTGGAGAATCTCTCCTTTGCCGAATTTCGTGTTGGATACAGGATCTTCGAGGAGGAATCACCTATCGCTGCGGCGCCCATAGCAGACAGGCTACTCATTGCCAGACCGGTGATTACGGCAACGGTCAAATCGCTGGAACAAAAGGGAGCAATACACAGGAGCCCCAACCCCCGCGACAAACGCTCGTCGCTTATTGGACTCACCCAAGAAGGAGCCTCGAAGATCGACCGCGTGTTTTCGATCATTTGCTCACATTACAGCAATCTACGTCCCGGCACTGCAAACGAAGTAGCCCAGTACGCCGACGCGGCATCGATCATTGTGGCAACGGCCGCGAGGAACATCCGAACCTGAAAGCATCGCTGCGCGGAGAGCTTTCACCTCGCGCACGACCAGCTGTCGACCAGCTGACAACAGCACAATCATGGTATGCCGACATACGGACGGCAGGCAGCGGTGGCGACTGATACAATGGATGCAAGGACATTTTCACATTCCCATAAGGAGCCACGCAATGACCGAGGTATTCGTTTCCGACATTCACGGTAACCATGAGACGTTTTCGCGCATTCTGCGCAGCGCTCCTTCCGACGCGCACCTGCATATGGTGGGCGACGCCTATGACCGCGGGCCGGAACCCGACAGGGTCATGGACTCTCTGGCACAGTGGCCAGCCTGTGACATCCAGTGGGGCAACCACGACGTGTTGTGGATGGGCGCCGCACTCGGACAGCCGGGCAGCGTGGCCAACGTTGTGCGCATCTGCGCACGTTACGGCAACCTGTCGGTTCTTGAGGAAACCTACGGCATCGACCTGGAGCCATTGCGTGTGTACGCCGCCGAAACGTACGCAAACGACCCCTGCGCCGCCTTCGGGCTGAAAGGTAGCCCGAACCTGTCGGACGAAGAGCTTGACGCTACGGTGAAAATCCAGAAGGCCATGGCCTACATCCAGTTCAAAGTCGAGCACCGCCTGATAGAGGAAAACCCCGCATATGGGTTGGAGTCGCGTGATTTGCTGCACCGCATCGATTTCGATGCGGGCACCATCGAGCTTGACGGCGTCGTGCATCCGCTGAAGGACACGGTCTTCCCCACCGTCGACCCCGCCAATCCGTACGCACTCACCGACGGAGAACGTCAGACGATTGACCACCTATGCAATGCATTCCGCTCCTGCGAAAAACTCCAGCGCCATATGCGCACATTCGTCGATCGCGGCAGCCTCTACAAACAGGTGGGAGACATCCTGCTGTTCCATGCCTGCGTACCGCTGAATCCCGACGGGTCCATGCTCGAAACGTCCGTGTTCGGCGCTCCGCTTTCCGGGCGGTCCCTGTTCGATAGAGTCGATGCAGCTGTGCGAGACGCCTTCGGCGCCGAAGACCCCGAAAGCCGGAAACGCGGTGCGGACATGCTATGGTACCTGTGGCTCGGAAGCGCTTCTCCCCAATTCGCAAAGAGCAAGATGGCAACGTTCGAGCTCTACCAGATCGAGGACAAAGC
>CAMORQ010000133.1 GCA_946623915.1 uncultured Coriobacteriaceae bacterium
GCGCTTCATGCGGGCATGCAGATGCACCGTGCCATTCCGGTCCTAAGAAAGGGACTGCCGTCAGGCGGGATGCTGCGCGTGTGCGCAGTGCTACTTTGCGTGGCGCTTGCGGCCTTTGCGCTCTGGTCCCTGATCGACCTGCGCTTCGTCGACTACATCACTGGCGCCGTCGGTTTCGCTTTCATGGAAACGACGAAGCCCGCGCTGCTCGACCTCGTCGAGTGCATCGCCATCTTCCTCGCCTTCGCGCTGCTGGGGCATGTTATATCGCGTGCTGCAAAAAACGCTCGTCCGTGTCCGTGAGCGATGCGGACCATTTCGCGCACTTCTTCAGCGGGTAGGCCGTCGCCGTACATAATGTGGCCGTACGCGTCGAAGTCCATGATGCCCGTGGTCATGATCTTGATGAAGTCTGCTCCAGCCGCGCAGGCTTCGTCCACGAGCGCAGCGTATTCGTCCATTGACTTGAAGCCATGCCCCACAATGCCGCCGTACGTGCCGGTCTTGTGAATCGCGAACAAGGGTGTCCGGTAATCGATACCGTATTCGGGCGCAATGCGCTTGGCTGCAGCGGAAACCCCGTATTTGTCGCCTCCATCGCGCACAAACAAAATACCGTGTTCGCGGTACGCTTTGAAACAGGTGCGGATGTGGGTCTCGCTCGGTCCGTCCGCGTGTCGTGCCAATGTTGCCGCGGCGTTTCTCGATGTGCTGCTCCTTCAGTTTGCCTTGGCATAGGAACACACCCAGACACTCGTTGCGCTCGGAAATCGCCGCGGCAACATTGGCACGACACGCGGGCGGCATATGCGCTAGTGGGGTAGCCGCCGAACGTTCCCAACGCTAGGATTCGCTTGCCTTCGCAGCGCGAAAGGAACTCCAGACTTTCGTCGTCAAGCGAGTTGCGCCGGCACCAGAAGCAGATGATGACCACATCGGTTTCCGGGCCTTGACCGGCCTGCGCTTCGGCAACCGTCCAGCCTATGCTTTCGGCGGCTTCAACCACGCCACGCGCGATTGTGGCCGTGTTGCCGGTTATCGAAGAGATGGAAACGGTGGCCTGTCTGGTCATGAATTCTCCTGCTCGCCAGCTTTTTCGTACCAGGCGATCAGGTAGTCTACCACGAGCCCGTAGGATTTCACGCCGGCTTCTTCCCCGAAAGTCTTCAAGTAGGTGTCGTTGACCTGCACGCCAGTTCGAAGAAGTCTTGGGGCACAAGTTCGCCCTCTTCGTCGCGCGGCACCTGGTCGGCCAGAGCGGCGGCTTGCTTGACGTTGCGAAATGCCTTGCATGGTGTAAAAGCTTGTTATCGCATGCGAGTCGACGCGGCAGGGGGAACATCTCTCGTTACGATCGTCGGCGCCTCGAACTCTATCGGTAGCGCCATTCGAATAATCGGTCTAAGCAGGCCGACTCACATTATTTCGGAATTCCTTTGTTTACCGCAATAGGCCAGCTTACAGGCTCAAATAACTAATATAATTCACATGTGAATCAGGTTTGACAGGACGGCGCGCCTGATGCTGGGGAGGTGCATCGTGTTCGCTCCGACACCAATTGCTCGCCAGGAGTTCCTACTGAGCGGCAACACTCAATCGCGCATCGCTAAAGCCGAAATCGGCCTTGCCCGCATAGACGAGCACTTGCGCACGTCTTCGATGGGCGATGCGTTAAAAACAAGCCTCGCGCGCTTGGAGGCTGTGTCGACGATGCGCATCGCAGGGTTGGCCCCCGACTACGAAAAGCTGCTCGACGTGGAATATCGCTATTTCCTCTACGAGCGGGAGCATCCAGGTTGCACGGTGCAGGATTTCCTGGATGTGAATAGCGACTTGGGGCAAGCGGAGGCAGAAACATTCAAATATCTTCAGACGCTTCTCTGGATTACGACCACTGTCAAGCCAGGGGAGGCGTTCCCGTTCGATCTGATGCTCGACATGCATTCTCTTTGTATGTACGGCGCATTAGCAAAGGATACGGGGGCTCGATACCGGCAACGCAGCTATCAAATTGCGCCTGAGCGCGCATCTTTCGAACTGTACCGCCCCGCCGCACCTGACGAGATGGATGCGCTTGTCGAAGATTTGTATCGCTTCGTGAACGCAGAGAGCTATTCTCCCACTGCGCAGGCAGCGCTCGCCCATTTCCAGTTCGAAAGCATCAAGCCGTTCAAGCATGGGCTTGACAGGACGGGGCGGGCGATGTGCCATGCCATTATGTACCGTCGCGGTGCGTTTCAGCATTGCATTCCGCCCATCGCGTTCATGCCCGCCATACAGACTGTCGAGCATGCGAAGTTGCTGCTGCCCTACGACATGGGGTTCGAAATCGAAGGGCGCGAAAGACTCCGTCGTATAGACGAATGGGCGTGGTTCTGCGGATACAGCACCGAGCTTGCCACTCAGGTCATCGAGGCGTACGTCAGCACGTTCGAATCCCTCGAGCGCATGTGGCGCGAGCGCCTGGGCCGCTTCAACAAAGGTTCCGCCATCGAGATGATTCTCCCCATGCTTATCGGTTCGCCGATTATCACTGTGTCGCTTGCCATGGACAGAACCGGGCGCAGCTTTTCCGCCGCCAACGATGCGATCGAGAGGCTTGTGCGTGCAGGAATCCTTACGGTGTCCTCGCTCGACCGGGAGCGCACGCGCATTTTTACGGCACGCGAGGTGGTCGATGCGCTCAGTGATTTCGTGCGCGTGTTTGTGAAGCGGATGCCCGTAGCGCGCGACGCGATTTATCGGAGGGCGGACGGCACCCTTTCGGTCAATCCTTAAGACCCTTTCCAAAGGAGCCTAGCGCGAATCCCAAGGCAGCGCATTGCGGGTTATTTTGTTTCCCGCAATTGCGTTGAAAACAGGTAAGAAAAACCCTAGGGTTGATGATGACGAGAAGGGTTTGGGAGGACCCCACAAAACAGCGATCTTACAGAAGGATGGCAAACGCCACCCTTAGCTGTTTTTACCCTTCGTCGTAAATCGCTTGAGAAAAGGAGGAGGTACAAGCATGACAGAGTCAACGAGCATGCAGCGGGATAGGGGCGTGCCCGACAGCACAGATGCCGCGAAGCGCTCGCTCGACAGGCGTTCTTTCCTGAAGGCGGCTGCTGGTGCGGCGGTGTCCGCGACCGTGCTTGCAGGATGCACGCAGCCGCAGGCGGCCAGCGAAAGCGCGTCGGCGTCGAGTGCAGCATCCGAAGCGTCCGCTTCGAGCGCGGTCGAAGAAGCGTCGGCGTCGAGTGCCCAAGCCAGTTCGGCAGTTCCTCAGGAGAAGCTCGAATTCGATGTCGGGCCGGCTCAGCCTGAGTACGACGAGATCCGCCGGTGCACGTGTGCTCCCAACTGCGTGGGCAGTTGCGGCATTAACGCCTACGTGAAAGACGACACGATCGTCAAAGTCGAACCGGCCGACTTCCCCGACAAGCAGTTCAACCGCATCTGCCTGTGCGGCATCGCCAACGCCCTGCAGCGCGTGTACTCGCCTGACCGCGTGAAGTATCCCATGAAGCGCGTGGGAGAGCGCGGCGAAGGCAAGTGGGAGCGCATCAGCTGGGAGGAAGCGATCGACCTGATCCACGAAAGGATGCAGGCCAACATCGACGAATTCGGAACGACGTCCAATTCGTGGATTACCATGGTGGGCAACTACTCCATTACCGCGCAGCTCAACGCTGCCATGATGTCGTCCACCTACGAAGGAACCCAGTGGACGAACTTCGGTATCATGGGCGACCTCGGCTGCAACATGGGCTGGGTTCCCACAATGGGCATCCAGCAGGATTCGGCGGACTGGTCCGACATGGTGGGGTCGAAGAGCATCATCATGTTCGGCTGCAATTACGCCGAAACGAACAAGCAGGAAATGCATTTCGTCTTCGATGCGCAGGAAGCGGGCGCACGGGTCATCGTGGTCGATCCGCGTTTCAGCCGCACAGCGTCCAAGGCCGACTGGTGGATTCCCATCCGTCCCGGCACTGACGCCGCGCTCATGATGGGCATGATGAACTACATCATCGAAAACGATCACATCGATGCAGACTACATTCGTACCTACACAAACGGCGCTTTCTTGGTTGACACCGAAAACCGCAAGCTGGTCATGGAAGGCGACAACTATCTGGTGTGGGACGAAAACAAGAACAAAGCCGTGCCCGTTGCGCCTCTGGCCGACGAGCTGAAGCCCGCGTATCCTTCCGTAATCGTGGAGGGCGACGTGCCTGCAGAGTGCAACGTACCCGCCACGGCGGCGATTACCGGCACGTTCAAGGTAGAAGTCGACGGCCGCGAGGTCGACGTGGTTCCCGCGTTCCAGCGCATCGTCGACTCCGTTGCGGACTACACGCCCGAGAAGGCAAGCGAAATATGCGAAGTGCCTGCCGAAGACATCGTCGAGCTCGCCCGCATCTACTGCGAGGAGACGCCGGCTAAGCTGCAGATCAGCCAGGGCACGAACCGCTACTGGAATGGGCATCTTCCCACTCGCGCTGCGATCCAGATGGCTGCGATCACCGGCAATGTGGGCAAAGACCACGCGAACGTGAACTGGGCGGGCGGTGGCCTGATGCGCATCCTGTTCAGCGTGAATCCGGAAGGCATGCTGCCTTATCCGGACCATATGATGACCCAGCTTCCCGGCACCCAGCTCATGGACCTTATTGCGTCCCAGCAGCCGCATCCGGTAAAGATGATATGGTTCAACAACTACGGTTGGGGGACGCAGATGCCTTTCGCCGGCAAGATGCTTGACGAAGTGCTACCGCAACTGAACTTCATCATCACGTCTGACCAGATGATGAACTCGGGCGCCGAGCTGTCCGATTTGGTGCTGCCGATTTGCAGCTACTACGAAGAACCGTGCGAAGTTATCACGGCGTGGTCGAACTTCTACTTGCAGCTGCGTAAGCAGGTCATTTCGCCTTTGTACGAAGCTAAGACCGACTACCAGATCGGCCAGATGCTCGCAGAGAAGTTTGGCATCAAGGAAGACTCTGCCTGGAAATACGACATTGAAGAGTGGTTGCGCAAGTTCGTCATCGAAGGCAACCTTGCACCCGAATTCCGTGTGGACTGGGATGAACTTTACGAAAAGCAGGTGGTCCGCGCCAAGTTCGACGATCCTTGGATTCCGTTTAAGAGCGGACGTTGGCAGACCCCTTCGGGCAAGCTGGAAATCTACACCGACAGCCTCACAGACTTCAACGAGGAAATCGCCACGCATTACGAGCCAATCGAGAGCAACCGCAGCGAGCTTGCCGCAAAGTACCCGCTCACCTTCATGAACGCGCGCACGGTGTTCACCACGCATAGCCAGCATGTGAATCTGCCCTGGGTGCGCGAAGTCGTCCCCGAGCCGTGGATCGAGATTTCCACCACCGACGCAGAAGCGCGCGGCATCAAGTCGGGCGACGTGGTTCGCGTGTTCAACGACCGTGGCGAGTATAAGGTGAAAGCTCTGGTTACCGAAGAGCTGAAGCCTGGCTGTGTGAACCAGCGGCAGGGATGGTGGCCGAAGGACTTTGTCGATGACACGCACTACCGCGATCTTCTCCATATGGAGCTCAACCCCGCCGAAGACGTGATATTCGAAACGAACTTCGCGCCGTACGACAACCTGGTAGAGATTGAGAAAGCATAAGGAGGTACCACAATGACCAAGTATGGAATGGCAATCAACCTCCATCGTTGCATTGGGTGTCGCACGTGCACGGTTAGCTGCAAAATGGAGAACCATGTGGCGGACGGCATTGCGCGCATGCATGTCGTGAACCCCGACGGCAGCGATTTGGGCAGCGAAGACAAGCCCACAGGAACCTACCCGAACATTTCGATGGTATGGCGTCCCGTTCCCTGCCAGCACTGCGACAACCCGGTATGCGTAGACGTGTGCCCTGTCGGC
>CAMORQ010000134.1 GCA_946623915.1 uncultured Coriobacteriaceae bacterium
GACCGCCTGCTGTTCCTGGGCTTCGGTTATGGGTATATGGTAGGTGGGGTGTTACGTGAGATGATGCCGCTTAAGTTTCAGCTCTCCAAAAGCGATGCACCCCACACCCAAAGCCAGGCACTACGATTAAACGCGAAGCGATTCCTGTGGGCGAACCGGACGCAGCGTTGCGCATCTGGCAGGGCGCCCGCTTCTGCGAGCTCGATAGCATCCGCGCACTGTG
Organism: uncultured Coriobacteriaceae bacterium; assembly: GCA_946623915.1. Classification (GTDB taxonomy): domain Bacteria; phylum Actinomycetota; class Coriobacteriia; order Coriobacteriales; family Eggerthellaceae; genus CACXMZ01. The sequence goes on from CAMORQ010000134.1 coordinate 224, forward strand.
GCGCTTCACGTAATTGGCTGGTAATGCAAAACACGCAAACGGGTTAGAATTAGACCCTAGGCAACCTATGCTACAAGACTATGATGCAATATGACACGATACGAGACCGACAACCTCCCCTACGACCCTAACGACAGAGAGTCCATCCTGCGTTATGCAGAAAAGCTGCGGGGGCAAACGCTTCGAAAGACCACTGACGCTAATTCGATTGCCGACATTCGTAAGCGCAAAGGCGCTTTCGGCGACGCCGTAGAATACTACTATTTCAGAATCGACAACAACAGCGAATCGGCCCCCGATTTCAAAAATGCTGGCATAGAGCTGAAAACCACGCCACTCAAACGCAACAAGAACGGAAGCTTATCAGCAAAAGAGCGCCTGGTCATCGGAATGATTGATTACATGGCTGTAGTAAACGAGTCGTTCGAGAGCAGCCATTTCGTTGGAAAAGCGGAAGACATACTTCTCATCTCCTATCTCTGGGACCCGGTTGCCGATCCGCTAGATTACGAGGTTGAGATTGTCGAGCTCGTTAACCTTCACGGCCTTCCCGAAAGCGACCTTTCCCAGATAAAACGTGACTGGGAGACCGTGGTCAACAAGATTCGTTGCGGGCTCGCACATGAATTATCTGGCGCAGACACGCTTTATCTTGAAGCATGCACGAAAGCCGCCACCAAGGAAGACAGGCGCAGGCAACCATTCTCAGATGCACCCGCAAAACCCCGTGCTTGGGCACTGAAAGCCTCTTTCATGACCGCCATGTCGAACCGTCTCATTGAAAAGAGGCAAGCGATTACGCGCAGCTCGGATGAAACTGGTTTGAGCTTGCTCGACCTAGTAAAGAAGCGCTTTTCGCCGTACCTCGGCCACACAGAGCAAGAACTCGGGGAGCGCTTCGGCTACATCACGAACGGAAAACGCAAACCCAAGAACCTCTGTGCCCTAATCACCAGGCGCATACTGGGAGTATCGGACGACGCGAAGATCGACGAATTCGAAAAAGCAGGTATCGTGCCAAAGACCATCCGGGTCAAGCATAACGGTACGCCCAAAGAGTCGGTCTCGTTCCCTAAGTTTGACTATTTCGACCTGGCGCAGACCCCTTTCGAAGACAGCGATTTACTTAACTATCTGGAACAGAAGTACCTATTCGTCATCTACAGAGAAGAAGAGGATGCACGAGACGCGTATCGCCTTGCCGACGTCGCACTTTGGCAAATGCCGGAAAACGATGTTGACGAAGCCAAGCGCTGCTACGACGAAATGCAGCGTCGCGTCATCGGCGGTCGCGCGCAAGACTCTGTGAGGTCGACAGAAAACCGTTGCTGCCATGTCCGGCCACATGGACGCGACAGCTCTGATACCCTCCCCACACCACAAGGCGACCAGGTTGTTAAGAAATGTTTCTGGCTCAACGCCCAATACCTCAAAGGCGAAATAGCCCGAATCGCCCTTCGCTAATAAAAGCTGCCGCTGTTCAAGCCCTCCCGAAATGCCCTTGCTCGCCGCCGGCCACTTGTGCTCTGCTGTCATGCGATAATATGCGCATGATTCGCCCTATCATGACAAACCAGTTCTTCTTAGGCCTGCCCAGCGAAGATGCTGGTGCGGCAGATGCGGCTATCGTGCGCGACCTTGTCGATACGCTCGAGGCGCAAAGAGCCACATGTGTGGGTATGGCAGCCAATATGATCGGCGAGCGCAAGCGCATCATCGCGGTGGTTGACGACGACGGTTTCATACTGGTGATGCTGAACCCCCACCTCATTCGCTGGAGCGACCCTTACGACACCGAAGAGGGCTGTCTGTCGCTCGATGGCATGCGTCCCACAAGCCGCTACGACCGCGTCACAGTTGGCTACGAGGACGAGCTCATGCGCTCATGTATGGTCGAACGGTCGGGGCGGGTTGCCCAGGCCATTCAGCATGAAATTGACCACTGCAACGGTGTAATTATCTAAGTACCACCGCCCAATCGCAGGTGCGCTAAATGCAAACCTTGGGTTCTGCGGGAGGATGTGGGCAGTAAAAAGGCTACAAGTGTCCCATTGTTGGATCTTGATCAAAGTCGCAGGATCGAGTACAATGGAGCCAGAAAAAACATTGGCACAGCAGCGAAGGAGAAACGTGCCATGGACACGATTAAAGTTGCCGAGCTATTCGCCGGCGTTGGGGGCTTTCGCCTAGGACTCGAAGGGTACGACAGCCCCGACCATCCAGAATTCCACATGCCAAGCGCCGGCCCATTTCAAACAGTATGGGCCAACCAATGGGAACCTCCTGGAAACGAATCGAAGCAGTTTGCTTGGAGATGTTACGAAAGCAGGTTCGGAGAAAGCAGCTGTGTCAACGAAGACATCAACAAGGTTCTTAACGACTACGAAAGCGGCATCAACGACCACGGGATTCCCGAAACGATAGATATGGTTGTGGGTGGCTTTCCTTGCCAAGACTATTCTGTTGCAAAGCCCCTGTCTCAGTCGGGTGGCATCGACGGTAAGAAAGGGGTTCTGTGGTGGGATATCCACCGCTTCCTCTCTCTGAAGAAACCGAGATATGTTCTGCTCGAAAACGTCGATCGACTTTTAAAGAGTCCCGCATCCCAGCGTGGCCGCGATTTCGCCATCATGCTGTCCTGCTTTGCTAGCCTTGGTTATGCTGTTGAATGGCGCGTGATAAATAGCGCTGAATACGGATTCCCGCAAAGGCGCAAACGCGTGTACATATTTGCAGAACTCACTGAAGCAGCATGGGATACGGAAAAACGGATAGCCGATGGAGTCATTTCTTCGGCTTTCCCAATAGTCGCACCCGAATCCTGTCGTTCGCTTGAGATCTCAGACGACCCATACGTCATAACGAAAACTTTCAACGCCAGTGGCTCCGGTAAAGGAAAATCGCCTTTTGGAACAGCCGGATCGATGCAAAACTTCGTCGTTTCAACCTGCGACGTAATCGAAAACTACCACGGAGAGCACAAAACCCTCGGGGATGTTATCGTGCCCCCAAATGAGGTTCCCGAAGAATACTATGTTCCTGAAGACAAGCTAGACCGATGGCGGTACCTAAAAGGATCCAAGAGCGAAGAGCGCGTCAACAAGCAGACGGGGTTCGCCTACCGCTATTCGGAAGGGTCGATGGCCTTCCCCGACCTTCTTGGCAACCCGTCCCGAACCATACTCACCGGCGAGGGCGGGTCGGGGGCGTCCCGGTTCAAACACATCATCGAGGTCGAAGGGCGCTTTCGCCGTCTTGTGCCAGATGAACTTGATCAACTACAAGGGTTTCCGAAGGGTTGGACAGATACAGGCATGAGTGACGGTCATAGGGCGTTTTGCATGGGCAACGCGCTTGTCGTAGGCGTTCCCCACGCTATCGGAAAAATGTTATGCAGCGCACGTTGTTAAACCACACTGCCTAGCCTATCCCGCAAAAACGCAATCCTGGTGATACTCGATGAACTCGAGAGCCGGTTCGTTACACTTAGGCAAAGCTATCGTCGCTTTTTCATAGCTCCACAACCAGGAATCGTTTGGATCGTTGTGCGGCACCGTCTTTGATACGATTATTTCCTTGTTGCGGGAAAGCGTAATCAATCCAGCATCGAATGCGCGATCGTGAAACGCATTGAGCAGCAAGCCGTTCTTGGGGTTAACACGATCGGGGCCTTCCTCGCATGCCGCCCAGGGCTTAATGTGACTCGCTACAAGCAATTTGGGAACAGCTAGGCCAGTAAGGCAACACTGGCCAGCATAGTTGTCCATCAATGTATTCCTGAAATACTGCTGATTCACTCGATGCTTGGTTTGGCCCACACGGTCCCAGCCCACCCGAAGGTCGAGAGCCGCATAATCCACCAAAGAACGATTCTTGACCCCATCAAGCACGGAGGTCAGAAGCTCAACACTTTCTAAGATGAAGTCGTCACCTCTGATCCGATAGTCTTCCCACATCTTCGCATCGAGAGCACTGCCATGCTTCAACCCTGCCTTGCCTTGCGCCATCCTGTTTTCATCGAACGCCGCGATGTTCCACAGCTTCATGGCAACAGAACGGGGCGTTCTCCCTAAATGCTCTGCAAGTCTCCAGACATCGGATTCTCGCTTATCTATTTCACTAACCGGAATCAAATAGTACAGAGCAAACGCAAGCTGCGTTTCCCTATACGTCCATTTTTGCCCAGCCATATTCTTCCCTGCTATCCATTCTACGGAACCGACCTTACACGTCCATCCGGCATGCAAGGTCATTCACCAGCGCTATATCGGCTGGCAACCATTCTACGGAAAGCAAATCCTCTTTGCCGAGCCATCGACCTTCGGCGGCCTCGCGCAAATCGATTTCACCTTCGGTCACTTCGCAAAAGAAACACTCCATGCTCAAATGAAAGTCTGGGTAGTCGTATTCCACAACTCCAGCTACAGGACCTATGCGAATCGTGCAGCCTAATTCCTCAGCAATCTCGCGCTTCAAGGCTTCCGCTGACGTTTCCCCTGCCTCCACCTTGCCACCAGGGAACTCCCACAACCCCTTGAATCTTCCATACCCACGCGCCGTGGCGAAAATGCGACGTCTGCGCTCAATCGAATCACAGATAACCGCGGCAACTACGTGAACCGTGTTCATAGTATCGCTTCTTTCGGATGGTCCTGTCTGTTTTATCCTACAACAATTAGTTTAGAATAAGGCGCCCCGCATCCTTCACGGCCCTGCGCCCCGCATCGCATTTTGGCACGCATCCCGCTTAAGGTTAACAGTTTGCCTAAAACGTTAGCAACCAGCTAATCGCCGTGCTTTCATTGGTATAATTCGTTGCAGATGGTGAGGGTAGTGCTGGCCATTCGCAAATCCAGGCAAGGCGTCGAATATCTGGCCGCACGACAGACCAGCAGTGCCTTCATCGCCTGACTGCAAACACGCAAACGTACTAGAAAGGACGCAGACATGGAACGTAGCGGCTCACAGAAATTTCTTTTGGTAATCTCGATCATCAACATCATTCTTGCGGTGTTCATCATCCTAAGTGGCATCGCTTTCAACCTTGCCGGAGGCGCGCTTGGTGCATCCAGCGCCGCCAACGAAGTAGCCAGCCAAGTAACCGCGGAAACGGGCGTTGCCGTAACTGGCGGACAGATTAGTTTCCTGGTCGTAGCCGGCGGGCTGCTGATGCTGCTGGACGGTATCGTGCGACTGGTCATGGGCATCCTGGGCGTTCGCGCCGCGAATGACAACCAAAAGATCATGCCCGTATGGGTTCTCGCCCTTGCCAGCCTTCTGATCAGCATTTTGGGCATCGTTTCCAACATCATCAACGGGCAGATGGGATCTCCGAGCGCCATTGGAGGCGCCATTGGAAGCATCGCCTTCTCGATCCTGATGTTCTGGGTCGCCAACAACATCAAAACCCAGGCGGGCAAGTAGCCTTTCCGCCCAAACACCAATCGACGCATATGGAAGCGGCCCCGAGTGGGGCCGCTTTTCGCATGGCGACTTTTGGATGGGCCTCGGTCGCCGGCAACATTACCGGGCCGGGCGCGGCAAGATTTTCGCCTTCGTGGTCACATGCTCGGCTACCGTGGCGATGCGCGCTTCGGTGATGTTGGGGGGTGCTCGACAGGACTTCGGCCTCGCACACGATACGCGTAGCCTGGCGCGTTTCGAGA